>DATNQP010000596.1:0-3794 GCA_036703965.1 Leptolyngbyaceae cyanobacterium | reverse complement strand
CAACAACTTGGGCAACTTGCTTTTAAGCGCTGGCGATAAGACGACTGCCAAAACGGCTTATGAAACAACGTTGAAGATTGACCCCAGTTTTGCCGCTGGACACAATAATCTAGGCATGACGTGGAAAGCGCTAGGGCAGATAGAGGAAGCGATCGCCTCCTACCAAAACGCCATTCAGCTCAACCCTGACTATGCCGATGCCTACCAAAACTTGGCAGTTGTTTTGCTCAAAATTGGCAAAGTACCAGAAAGTTTGTCAGCCTTTAAAAAAGCGATCGCCCTCCACGAGGCGCACAACCCTGCTGAAGCCCAGCGCCTTCGTCACGGATTGCAAGATATGGGCTTTCAGCTCTGAAGCCGTGATCAGGAGTTTTGAGTTTTGAGTTGAATGTCCAAATTCAGAACTCAAAACTATTCCCTGCCCCCAGTCCCCTGCCCCCTGCCCCCAGTCCCCAGTCCCCAGTCCCCAGTCCCCAGTCCTTATGCGAACCCTTGCTGAAATCAATGACAAAATTCGTCGCCGTTGTGCGGTGGTGTGGACGGTAGAGGAACTGAAAGCACGGGTAGCAGACATAGGTGTCACTCAGGCGGCAAAGGAAGTTGATGTTATTACCACCGGCACCTTTGAGCCGATGGAGTCTTCAGGAGCAATTATCAATTTGGGTCACACAGACCCACCGATAAAGATTCGTAAATGTTGGTTGGATGGTGTTCCTGCTTATGCAGGCTTTGGGGCAGTGGATTTGTATCTAGGGGCAACTCAGCAAGTGGACTACACCGACGTTGGGGATATCCCTGATGGGGAAGAGTCTAGAGAGCGGGGTGGTGGTCATGTTATTGAAGACCTAATTGCTGGTAAACCCATACAATTACGGGCGATTGGGCAAGTTACAGATTGCTATCCTAGGGCCTCTTTTGATACAACGATTACTAGCGACACGATAAATCAGTTTTATTTATTTAATCCACGCAATTTATACCAGAATTTTATTGTGGGGGTCAATGGAGGCGATCGCCCTCTGTTTACCTACCTCGGTCCCCTGCAACCCCGGCTCTCAAATGCTGTCTACTCCAACCCTGGAGCTATTTCTCCGTTGCTCAATGACCCAGATCTCAAGCTTATTGGTATTGGGAGTCAAATTTTTCTGGGTGGAGGCATCGGCTACATTGCCTGGGAAGGCACTCAGCACTTCCCCTTACAAAAACGCCTTCCTAATCGCACACCCGTGGGACCAGCCGCAACGCTTGCCTTAATTGGAGATGCCAAGCAGATGAACCCAAAGTGGGTGCGGGGTTGCTACTTCAAAAATTATGGTCCTTCTCTCATGCTGGGCGTTGGTGTCCCGTTGCCTGTCTTGAGCGAAGATGTCGTCAATGGCTGCGCTATACAAGATAAGGACATTGTCGCGCCCGTTGTGGACTTCTCCATTCCCCGGCGCGTCCGTCCTACCTTTGGTTTAGTAAGCTATGCCCAGCTGAAAGCGGGGCGTATTACGATTGATGGCAAATCAGTAAAGGTTGCGCCTCTAGCTAGTATCTTCCTCTCGCGACAAGTTGCTCTGGAGTTGAAGCAATGGATTGAGAGGGGAGAATTTACGCTGAGTGAACCAGTGGCACCGATTCCGAGGGAACGCTCCTTTCTCCCTCAAGATCGGTGGGGTTCTCAAATTAGCCTGGACTAGTTATCGACAATAGACCTCTTGCAGAAATGCCAAAACGGAAGCCGAAAGTATTGCAACTACTTGGCAAAAACCGACTTTTGCAAGAAGTCCAATATCACATTAGGGGATGGGGGATGAGGTGATGTTGTAAGTCTAGAAGTTACTCTTCCTACCTCTCCCGTCCCCAGTCCCTAGTCCCTCATCCCCAGTAAATCAAGAAGAATTCCCAGAGGAGCCACCTCCACCCCGTTGTTCGGTACGCTTGACGGGTTTGGGTAACGGGTCTTTGCGTTTGGGTGGTGTTGCTGTGGCTGTTGCTGTTGCTGGTCGCTCCCCTTTGCGAACCGGGCGTTGGTTCGAGCCAGGCTTTCTTCCATCCGAACGCCTTCCTTTGAAAGGCGGTCTCTTTCCTCCTGGTCGCTTCTTGGCAGGCAGTAGACCGATATCGTTCGCCTCCTGAATCATCAGGGTACTACCCTGTAGCTGTATATGCAGATCCCAAAAATGACCAACGACTCTGTCTCCAAGAACACCCTTGAGCTTTAACTTGAAAAACTTCATCTTCTCCGACTCTCTACGGGGAGCCTGCTTAATTTTAATGATTACTTGTTCCTCCTCCCGCGACTGGTAGATCACCTCGCCGCGAATGGAAAAATAACCATTGTTGAGAACCAATGAGGCGTCAGTTTCAGACAAATCTGAGGACGTCTCTACAGCAGGTTCCTCCGGCGCTTCCTCAGGGGAGGACGCTTCGGGTGACGGTGTTTGATTGAGTTTTTCTGGTTCCCAGACACCGACAATTTGGACGTGTAAGTTACCGTCTTCTTGCCTTGTCCGGGGATAAACAACCCAGAGGTGGGCTTGGTCTAAGCTCAAGTGATTTTTCACCAGGCTCATTACCCGACCTAATAACACCGCATCAATTAATGTCCCATCCGTCGCCAGTAGGGTCCCCCGCGTCAATTGCTCGGCGGAAGGCATATACTGTCCCTCTACAAGTCCGATGGCTCGGTACTGCAAGGGTTCACTGGGCGGCGGAATCGGTTGCTGTCGCTGGACATCTGATAACGTTGTCTCGGTCGAATCAGCTGCTGGAGCTGATTCAGTAGTGTTTGAAGAATCGCCCGTTGGCGTTGCTGAGTGCTGGTTTTGCACACTGGATACCTCTGGTGGCTGAACCCCAGAAGACTCGGGTGACTCGGAAGACCGATTCACAGAAGAACTCATATAACCTCCTAGCGGCGGAGACAAATTCCCTTATGGGAGGAACGGCTGACATCAGAAGCATCGTTTTTTCAACACTATCCAGCTATTTGGTGCAGCTCTCAGGAAAAATGCCCTTGGGAGAAAAGCAAGCACAAATTCAGGAAGGTGAGGGAACTTAATATCAGTCTGCCTATTGTACAAAATGCAGTGAGATGACTGGTATATCCGCAAACTTTATGGAATCTTTAATCGGAAAAGCTTTTATCCGATAAAATTCAGCTCAATGCTGTCAATATTCTGCCATGGTTCATGTTTAAAGAACGGGAAATCTCGAAGTCGGTTCATAATGTCATATAGAGTTCAGGAAAGTTTTGTGTCTCAAAAGCGCAGTCCCTGGTTAAGTATAGTGTTGGTGCTGGCAGTGCTGGCATTTGTGGGTTTTTCGATGATTCCTTTGTTCGGGAGCGTCCTTAAGGATAATCCACCATCTGCGGGAGCAACACCAAGAGCAACGCCGACCATTTCGGCGGAACAGCAAGCAGACTTGGAAGCTCAGGCTAAGGGTTATGAACTAGTTGTGCAGCGAGAGCCACAGAATGTAACAGCATTGCGAGGGTTACTGGAGGTCCGGCTGAAGCAGGGGGACATCCAAGGAGCGATCGCGCCTTTAGAGCAGTTAGCTAAGCTGAATCCTGACCAAACCAATTATGCAGTCTTGCTGGCTCAGGCGAAGCAGAAAATCGGCGATCGCGAAGGAGCCGCCCAAACTTACCGCACGATATTGACCTCGAAGCCAGGAGATTTGAATGCTTTGCAAGGACTCGTCAGCTTGCTCATAGAGCAAAACCGCCCGGAGGCAGCAGTTGGTCTTTTGCAAGATACCTTAAAAACTGCAACACCGATCAATGATATTCAACCGGGGAGCGT
>DATNQP010000595.1:0-10640 GCA_036703965.1 Leptolyngbyaceae cyanobacterium | reverse complement strand
CACGCCGACCCTGCAATGAACTGCACTTCTGGTATTTTACAGCCAATGAACTGCACTTCTGGTAAAAAAGTTGTGTTCATCACAGATTGGAAGGCTCTATTTTCCGTGGGCTGTGATGAACTTCTCTTCTGAAAATGACAGCAACTGAGCGAAGATGAATGTCTTAGAAACGACCGTTAAGAAGACATTAATTTTTCCCTAAACTGTACCTGCCTCCTGAAAATCGATCTTTGTGACCTTTCACAGACTTCGTGTAAAGTTTTGTTGTTTACTACAGAAAAGTTCCTAAACCGACGCTGAGAAGTTAACAGAGGTTTGCAAGTTTTATTTTGGCAATAGAACCTAAACTTTATGACGAGGATGGTAACGACAATTGCTTTGAGTTCTTGGGGAACCGGAGATGGATAAGGCACAAAACAATGAACTAGATGAGCAACTTAAACAGCTTGCTATCTCAGCCCAGCAGCACCCACCGCTCCTCCACTGCCTCAAACACGCCACTTCTAACCGTTTCTCAGAATAATGTGGACTTTTGTAACGTTTTACAGAATTCCTGGATTTTTGAGTCCGAGAGGTAAACAGAAGTTCGCAAGGAGCATCTTGGCAATCAAACCCAAATTCTCAATTCTTACCCAAGGAACATCCAGATGAATTTCAGGCTAAGGCACGCTCAAGCTAGGCAGAAAAGGGCTTCAAAGAAAAAGGTGGGCACTGCCCACCCTAATCGCTAACTTTTCTTTATACCCATCCCGCTACCGTCCCCGGCTCTATACGCCGCTTCGTTCCTACAAATCAGTTCCTTGAGTTATACCATTTCACTTTAGTTGTGCTACAAATAGCCGATTGCTATTGGCGGTGCAAGTGTCAGCACTGAGGGAATGCGCGTTGGTTCTGCAAGTCGCAGCAGTTCGTAGCCGATACCTGCAAGTCCAGTCATCAGTCCGGGTGTTTCAACTCCCGATGGAACCCCACACAACCAGCCATATTGATTGATGCTTTCGAGGATAATGGCTGCAAGGCGGTTGACTGGAGAATGCCACTTGGGGTCATCAAGGACAAGACTTGCCTGCAACAGCAACTCTAGATTACCCAGATCGCCATGACATAAGCAGTGGTTAAGACCAAAGCCCTCAGTAAGAGTGGTTTGGAGTGCTGTATCAATTTCTGCGCGGATTTCGGCATTATCGAGATGGGGGAGCGATCGCAACCGACCTAATCCAATTCCCGGCGCACCATGACACCAGGCTGTTATAAAGTTAACTAGCTCTTTGTTTTCTGAGAGAAGTGTGTTTTCAAATTCGCGCACATCGGGCCAATTACCGACTTTGAGAGAGAAGAGACTGCGCTCGTAAGCAATAGCCTCAAGAGCTACTTTCCGAAAACGCTCCTCACCCGTCATGGCTTCCAGTTCCAGCAACGCCCACGCTATGCCAGCAACCCCGTGGGAGAATCCCGCCAGTGGTTTTTTCCCGATACCTGCTGCGATCCAACCGATGCCCTGTTCCATTGTTTGGGCATGGGCAATGAGGCGATCGCCACATTGCATCGCTGCCCTTAGTGTGCGTTGGGAAGGGGCATAGCGATATAGGTTAAGTAAACTGGCAATGCAACCAGCAGCACCACCAATGATGTCTAATTGTTCATCTTTAGCAATCAATTCTGGGAGCAACTCAACCAGTGATTCAGCCTCAGCCAGCAGTTCTGGTTCATCCCACAAAACCCCCAGGTGCGTGAGAGTATAGATTATTCCTCCCCAGCCATTAAAGCCACCGATTGAAGTGATGAATGCTTTGCTACTGTCCACCTGACGTTGCATCGTCGTCAATGCAGTTTTTGCCAGTGTGGTGTAACGCTTGTCCTTAGTAACACTACCCAGATAGGCAAGGAATAAAATCACCCCTGATAGACCATCATAAAGGTCAACTCCCAAGGAAGCGAGAGTCCAGTGCTTTTGATTGAGCAGCGTTAAACCAAGCCAAGAAACATTTTTCTCATCGCGCAATGCCAGCGACTCCAGGCGATCGCCTACTGCAAGGGCTGCTCTTAGCAGTTGTTCGCGACTGGCACTATTTTGCGGTTCAGCCAGATAGTAACTGGGCCATTTTGCTTGTTCCTCTCCCATTGCTAGGGTAGTGAGAGAGGCACGGATAAACCATAGTTGTTGCTGCAAATCAGCTTCACTCAGTTGCTGGATACGACGTTGCACTAAACTCATGCCTGTTTCGTCAAAGAAATCGGCTATTTCCTGGTTAGAACTACTCCAGATAGCACGAGAATTAGGGCGGGTTGTGAACATTGGAATGTCCCCCTGCCACAAGTCGTCACGTTCAGAAGAAATCACCCTCGCCAGATAGGATTGTTGCTCAATTCCTACCCACAATCGGTCGAAGTGGCGATCGCGATCCAAGGCATTGCGTAAGAAATCAGGATGGAAACTTTCATACAGTAACGAACTGTAGGTGCGGGTATGTCGAAAGATAACGCGAACGTCATCACAGCCAAAACAAGCTAAAGGACCATTTTCTGATAGCAACTCATCTCGATATTGCAACAGCAACCGATAAATAGAAGTAAAGCCAGTTGCGATCGCCTCAGTGTAGTCCAGTACATTCACTTCAGCATCATTCAAGGTCGGTCGATTCTGACTTCCTAACATCGGCATCCGCTTACGCACAAACCGCATTTCATCGGTTCCTATTGCTTCTAAATGCGGGACGTGAAAGGGTGTAAGTTGACCGGCTTTTCCCCCTAATCCGCTCATGTCAATTCCCTCTGATTCCGCATTTGCCCAGAGGCGTTGGGGTAGTAAACCAACTCGTAAAACGGAGTAAGCCATTTGATTAACTGTAGGCAGGTCTGACTGTGTAATATCCATGCCTTCAGTCCGGAGATGAAAGAGGGACTCCAGGTCAACTAAAACGGGATATTCTCCGGCGGCGATTAAATTCTCTAAGTGAAAGTCGGTGGCTTCAAGCGCATACAATAATGCTAAATAAGCGCCCTGCCGTTCATAAAACCGCTGAATAGCTCCTGAATCGGTACAGCCAGAGGCAGCAACAAATTCTACCCAGCCGTAAGTTCCCTGATTTAATATTTTCAAGGTGCGGAACGGTGGGTGATTGCCCCGCTGATTTAGCCAGCTTAGCAATTGCTGAAAATGCACATCTACGTCCAGAGGTCTGGGCTTATAAACTAGCTTTAAACCAGAGCTAAATTTTGCAATTAGTACTGAGCGTCCGCCCCGATGGGTGTCGCCAAGACCACCATCTACCTTTAGCAATAAACCAGGAGCACTGTCTGGACTGAAGGTGTTACAAATTGCTTGCCAATCTGTACAAAGGTGTTGCAGAAATTCCAGACTAAAAGTTACCCAGCGGTCAATGGTAATTACCAGTTGACGGGCTAATACAGGATACTCTTGTAGTAGAGAGAGCACTATCTCAGGCTGGCGCAGACGTTGTAAAAAACTCTGAAATCGCTCCTGTTGTGTATTACCTGACAATACTCCTTGCAGACGAGCTACATTGAGTTCCAAAACCATTGTCCGACCTAACATCCAAAGCAATTGCTCTGCGAGACTGGTAAATAGCAGAGTTTCAATGGTGTTGGGGTCAAAGGGCAGATTATCCTGTGTCTGGATTAGTTTCTCGATTTCAAGATGAAGGCGCGAACATCCTTGATTAATTAAAGGTGCAATGGCATCTAAAAAACTAGCTATTTCTGGAACTTCAAATTCTTCTAAAGGCGGGACTGAACTAGAATTAGGACAGGCAAACGCAAGAGCTATCTCTGTTAACCAGTCTGGAAGTTCGGGGAAACGGTTTTGCACAGCTTCAATCGGTTCACCGAGAAGCTGGAAAAATTCATCTTCAGTAATACCATCTATTGGTAGACGCAAATGAAAGTAAGAGTCGTTCGTGAAGGGGAATTGCGACTTCCAGAGCTGCATCCTTCGCTGAGCCAGTTCGGTGTTAATCTCAATGTCAGTGCAACCGCATTGGATGGTGTGAAGAGATGTAATGCGTTCAATTAAGGTAGTAGCTTTGTACCAGGTAGCAGATTGAAAACAAGAATGGCTCATGACACTATAATTTTTTAAAGACTGGTCAAAATTGTTGAAAATATTCAACCCATAAGGATGAAGAGGGAGCAAGGCACTCCCTCTTTTCGTCAATACCTAATTAACTAATAGTGCTAGTGAGCCAAAACCAAGAGTCCGTATAAATTTTGGTCTAACAAAGTTACACGAAAGCAACTTGTCTGACGACTTTCAATGGTTTTAGACCCTGAACTAACGCTAAAAGTTAACTAAGTTAAAAAGGACATCGGCAACGCCCAGTTATGGTCCCAGGACAACGACACTCAGCGGTAATGGTAAGAACGCGACCCCAAGACCATGCTCCTACAACCCCATTTATTGCTTCATCCGTCAGGTCAACCAGTCCAGCAGGGTTTTCTGGAAGTTGAGCACGCTGAGCCTCAGTGAGACTTGAGCGATACTCTTCATCCTTCCAAGCACGAACGACATCGATGTCTGAAATATTGATGTGTCCCATTGTTAATCTCCTTGATTCTTGACTTGAAGTTTAGATTTTTAACTGAGCAATTAAATCAATCGAATTGCTTTCAGTATCCTAAAAAAAAATCCTCAAAGGTCAATTTTTAGGTGTTGAGATTAGACATTTAAAGACCTAACCTCTATTACTTACCTATTAAAATAGGATTAGATGCGAATTTCAATATGGTATAGAGTTTATATAAAACATAAAAACATAATTTTTGTTTTTCTTGTTTTCTGAAATCAATTTATTTTAGCTAACCATAGGTATCCGGTTAGCCTTATGTAGTTAAAAACCACCTAAAAAAAAGAACAAAATATAGTAAGTTTTGTTTGAAAATCAATCTATGAAAGTCCACACAAAAAAACTGCCTCTAGCTTGAATTAGAGGCAGGCGGAACGCGAAGTGTAGCTAAACCGCACTTACAGGAATTGCTTTGAATGGATACCCTATTAATTATTCTAGAGTCAAAAGCTTGACCATCTTATTAATGCTGTTTAGCAGACAAAGCAGAGGTGCTATTTGCTTGCTAGTAACCAAGCCTGAAAAAGGGATTCTAAAATTTCCTCTCTGACTGATTCGCTGAGTTCAGTCGGAAACCATTTTTCAATTTTAAGGATGTGATAACCCAGTTTCGTTTGAATTGGTCCGATTACTTCGCCTTCTTTCGCTTCGGAAATCGCCTGTGCAATCTCAATCATAAGTTTGGCAATAAAGCAAATCCCGACAAAGCCACCATTTTCTTGAGACTGCTTACCCTTTGAGTATTCCAGTGCTAAAGCACAGAAGGAAGCCTTTTCCTCTCGGATTGCATAAGCTACTTTCAGAGCATCTGGCAACTCACGGACTAGAATCTGAGAGAGGGCAACCCGTTTATAATCGTTACGGTTACTCATGTAGTGAGCATCAACAGCGTCTCCGAAGAGATGTTCTTTTAACTTCTTCGTGAGTAGCGCTACTCTGATACCTTGAGTCCAATCTTCTACAGTGATGCGCTGTTCTTGAAGCCACGCGAGGGTTTCTGAAGCCCCTAGTAATCTGTGTTCTAGACGAAATGCATCTCCTGCTGCTTGCAATTCTTCATCAGAAATAGTAATGCCGAACTGTTCACAGATGTTCAAAACCAATGCATCACGTTCAGCCAAAGCTGCAATTTCAGCAAATTTGTGAGAACGGCGCAGGTAAGTAATAACATCTTCATTTGTTGCAGGGGCAATTTTTGGCAGTACAAATTTTTCTGTGGACTCCAATTCAGGAGCAAGTTCCGTGTGGGGGTTCCCCCCATTGTGGAAACTGGCGTTTTTTTCTAAAGTTTCTGCTATCATTTTGTTTTCCTTTGAAAGTAGTTTGTGGTGCAAGGATTGTCATTTAGCTGCTTGAGTTGGGTCTAGATCACTGGCGGTAGAGTAGTAGCGATGGGACGCGGAAGCGAAGGCTTACACCAGGGACTATGCATTATTATTGGATGGCACCTAGGACTGTTGTATGTTATTCCTATACCGCCGTTGATACTGCCTAGTTCGTTATCGACTAACTCGATCATAAAGCTCTCGGAATCTTTGAACAATTCGGAACCAGCAAGGTACAGGTTGGAAATCTTAATACTTGCCATTTGAAACTTCCTCCTAAGTAAAGTTATTTAGATTGCCATCGAGCTGTGTCAGTTTTTTCCAAACTTTATTTCATGCCTTTGTTCTCCTCGGTTCGTAGTTTATTTTGCTGGTATTATTCCCTAAATTCGGTAAAGTAGTTGCTCCGGTGAAACTTCTTGGATTTTCAGCTTGTTACGATGCAAATCGCCGTAAAGGTTAAGGTATTCAACTTCAGCAGTCGTGAGTTTGCCCTGCCCGACTCCAGATATCGCAGCATCAACCTCTTCACGCCGAGTCAGACCAGTTAAGCAAACATCGACACAGTTCTGACTTAAGGAGTAGCGGTATAAATCAGGCACAGTCGGTCGCCAGCACGCTTCTGGTAGACCAAGAGGGGCATCCCAGAGGACACCTGTGTGAGAACCTGTAGACTTGAACGTGACGATACCCGGTCGAGAAGGGTCTTGGGCATCTAGCTGATTGAACACCTGGCTCTGGGCAGACCGATGAGCGACATTGTGTCTGACCATGACGACATCTAACAGGGGGCTATGCGACCACTGTTGAGCTAGATTGACATCGTGGAACGAAGCACCGATATAGCGAACGGCTCCCATTTTCTTGAGGCGTTCTGAGGTGCCAAGCATTCTTTCGATGGTGCGCTGATAAACGCTATTAGCGCCTCTCAAATCGGGGGTAAGCTGCAAGCAATCTTCTAAAGCTTGCCCATCATTGGCACCAATCCAGCCCCAGAACAACACATCAATGTAGTCAATTCCCAGTTCCACGAACTGATCTAATAGAGCGGCGAGCGCCATCTCCGGACTTTTGATGTAAGTCACAGTTGCCAGCACTACTTTCTCGCGCACCGAGGAGCGACGTCCACACAGTTGGCGCAGTGCCCCGGACATCGGACTGTAGATATAGTGGTGCAGGTCACTGGAGTAGAAAAAGTAGTTAATCCCCCTGTTGAAGGCGTAAAGGGTATCTTCACTGGAGATGCCACCACCGCCTCCCAATCCGAGACAGCTGACTGTTAAATCAGTCCGCCCCAGTTTGCGGTAAAAGGGCAAATCGGACTCTGGGAATTTATCGGCTGCATAGGCAACTTCGCTGGCTGAGACTACGTTAGACGGCGCGAGATCAGTTAGTTTCATACGTCTAACGGGGTGTAGATATCTTCAGAGTTGGCATTGAGGTAGGAGCGCTGCCAGTCAATCCCTAAGAGGGAGAAGTGTTGGCGGATAGATGCCATCCGACTCTCTGGAGATTCATCACCGTTTTGCCGAGCTGACAGCAAACCATTAGCAACAATTTGGCAACGGTTCATTCCAAAACTCTCTACAGTAGCAAATTTGCAATCTGGTTCTTCTGCTAAAGCAAGTCCAGGCGCAAGTAACTTTGTGAACAGGGGTACTTCCGTCCGAAAATGCAATTGGTTTTCTGCATAAACACTTCTTAGCACTTGCCGGACTGCTTCATAATTGCTTTTCTCAAAGTAGAGAACCCCTGAGTCATAGCGCCCGTAGTCAGAAGGGTTGTATAGCACCTTAAAGGTAAAGGGAATTTTGATTTCATTGAGTTGCTGCGTTAGGCTTTCCATAACGGCAACCGCACCTTCAGGGCTTAAATTAAAGTAGACTCTCACTGTCTGAGGATGAGTGTCTGGACCCGCATTGCTTACCGCCATGTAGAACCCGTTTTGAACTAGATTACGAGGCATCCGAATGGCGACCGAGTCGCCTACGGTGGCGGATTGTTCAGATGGTTGTAGATGTTGTTCGCGCTCAATATGCAAAGTCAAACCGCCCTTTGCCACAGCGAGACTACCATCAGGTTCCTGCCGCAACACCTGCCAACCTGGGTCAAAGTAGCCTTCTCCGGTATTGCTTTTATGTAGGCGATCGTAAAACTCCAGGTCTACCCCAAAGAAGGTATTATTTTCTAGATTCTGATGAAGTGCTGGGTCAGGTGAACTTGCATCTGCTGCTAGCGCAGCTTGCATCGAGCCGTTGTAATAGATGCCGTAGAGAAAACTTTGCAGTTGTAGACTCAGATACTTATTCTGAAGCTCCAACGGTATTCGCTGAAAACGAGTTACTACCTCAGTAGGAAGCTCCAAGGGTTTGTAAGCTGGATGGCTAATACAGAAGTTGGACTGGATCTGAACATTGTTAGCTATGTCTTGAAGAGAATCCAGCACTCGATCTGGCGCAGAAGCTAGCAGTTGACTTTGAGGAGAATCTAGTAATTGCATAATGGTTTGGGTGCAACTAAAACTACTTAAGCAAGAGAACGGCTGAGGCGAGTGAGTTCAGATTCTGCCACTCCAAAAACAGTCGGGATTGATTGTTCCGGACGGCACAACAAAGTCTTGGCAACCTGAAGCATACAGATGCCTGTATTGCCAAAGGATTTTTCGTACTGGAGCATTGCCTGGATTTGTTGAATTAAGGCAAGACCAGAAAACTGTACAACTCGTCTTAAAAAGCCAGGACGGCGTTCTAGGATTTCTGGAAAATTACCAAAATAAGCTTTAGTAAAAGCTGCAATAGAAGGCTGAATCTGTTCGAGCGGAGTCATAGCTAGGCGTAAAGATTCTTCGACATCGATAGACTTACTGACGACCAAGCTACTTAGCCAAATTTGTAAGTAGCTGGCGATGAGCATTCCTAAATCGAAGGCAGGGTCTCCCCAAGCGCCGCGCTCCCAATCAATCAGCCGAATGACACTGTTACTTGATGGCTCAGCTTTTGAGAGGGTTTGCTCCCAATCGTTGTGTAGGAGGATATTGTTCAGCTTCAGGTCATTATGCGTCAGACAACAAGGCTCGAAGGTAGTGGCGAGTTCTGCAATCGCTTTTCCAAGGCTGTCGTAGCGCTGATAGAGAGCAAAGAATTTCAAACCATCTGCGGGAACCTGACCAAAAACTTCAGGACTAATCCGTTCTAGTCCACGAATAAATTTAGGAGTCTGGTCGATGGGTACACCTTCAGTATTGTGAGAGAAGAAGTCCTGGTACTCCTGACGGTTAAAAGTGGCGCGATGAATTGTGCCTAGAGTCGCTCCGATTTCGGTTGCGATCGCAGTCGGGAAAACATTCTCCTTTGTGTAGTACTCAGATAGATCGCAGTAGTCATTGAGGTAGTTGAAAACAATGATTGAATTCTCTGCATCAAAATGCAACACCTCTGAAAGCATTGGACGAATGTGACTAAGCTCTGGAAATCGTTGTAAAAACTCTTGCATTCGCCATTCATTGAAGAACTCGCCAGATGTTTTTCCTTCTTGGTTATGGCGTTCTTGCTTAACAAGAAGCTTACGCCCGTCTTGCAAACTCAATAACAAATTGAAGTTTTTGGCAACTTTTAGTTCAAACTTACTCATCTCTTTCTTTTCCTGAGTAGAGATATTCTGCTGAACTAAATACTTGAAAATGTTCTGAGAACTTAACAAAAATGCCATGTATTACAACCTTTAAGCTTTACTTAATGAATTTTTCTCTCTGCTTTGGTGCTTTTTGATTAATTTGCTGCCAACAGATCAATCACTAAAACTTGTAATTCAACATTAACTAGAAACGTATAATTCTGTCGGATGAAATAATTCAGAAGATCAAACACGTAATTTTCCGTTTATCATCCCTGATTGAATTTACTTGAATCAAGACTCTGAAATATTTTTTAGACGTAACCAAGGTAGTTATGTCTCGATTATCCATTTTTTGTTTCTGGTTGAAATTTAATAGTGAATTTTAGCGCTCCTATGTTCTTTAATTTCTCTTTTCCACATCTCCTAACATTAAGTTAAGTAAGCCACAACCTGGAGGTTTCAATGCCCCCAGTTTTACTCTAGGGGCATCTTATACTTGCAGTATCTGGTTGTAATGTTTTAATGCTAGTCAAACAGCCGCTTGGTTTGCTGGACTGCTTCAATCTTCCTAACCGAAAATCTTAGTGATTGATTTAGTGACTGCAACAACCGACCTAGCACAACCTGCTGAAGACATGGACGCTCTAATTAGCGAATAAGAGATGGATATACAAACGGGTGTCGTTATTGCTCCACCATTGATAATATCAAGTTCATTGTCACCTAGCTCACTCATATAGCTTTCAGAATCAGAAAACAGTTCAGAACCAGTAGGACGCAAGTCGGAAATCTTGATAGTAGACATTTTTTTCCTCTTAGATGAAGTTGTTTTGGATTGGATTAGCTGTGTATTTCCTAATCACATTTCAATTTCTGAGATTTAATCTATTATTTCAAGGCTTGGGAACGGCTTATATATGCATAACTAAAGGAGTTATGTTTTCATTATCCAAATCTTTCATATTCAAAAAACAAGGCACTTTTGTCTGACAAATTAAAGTGCAATGAGGGGTTGAAGTACTCCGACTTATGCACTCTAAAACTGAGGATATGTCTGGAGGGTTTATGGTCGTCAGTACTCGCTGTTTCTGCCCTGTCACAGCACCACCGCCTGAAA
>DATNQP010000594.1:0-3440 GCA_036703965.1 Leptolyngbyaceae cyanobacterium | reverse complement strand
GAGCGCAAGCAACAGTCTGTGGTGGCGGTCGCTATGACGGACTGGTAGAAGAATTAGGAGGTAGCGCAACCCCAGCGGTGGGTTGGGCAATTGGTCTAGAACGTTTGGTGTTACTGCTGCAACAACTTGGAGAACCACCCCACCAAGGGCTGGATTTTTATGTAGTATCGAAAGGCGAGGCGGCCCAAGCGCAGGCACTGGGATTGGCTCAAAAGTTGCGTCAAGTTGGGTTTAGTGTTGAATTAGACCTAAGCGCTAGTGGTTTTAAGAAACAATTTGCGAGGGCAGACCGTAGTGGTGCAGTTGCCTGTCTGATTCTGGGAGATGAGGAGGCTCAAAACAAGACGGTCAAGCTGAAGTGGATGGCATCGAAAGAACAAACTGCGATCGCACAAGCGGACTTACTGGAAAAGACGGATGAGCTACGACAGCAGATTGATAGTTTGAAATAAGGTGAGCAGTTGTTAGTAATTCCTTTCTAGCAGACACTAAACTTGAAAAATTAAAGTTGGACGCTAGACGGCAATACCTTCTACAGTCCAAACTGATGGCTAATAGAAGAATCGCTAACAATTATGGAATATTGGGAATTTTTACTACAGAAAGAAGGCGATCGCTCCTGGTTACCCATAAAGTCGGCTAACCTTGAAATCGAAGCCGGTCGGTATCGGGTAGTTGCTCATTCAGCCCGTACCAACACGGATGTAGAGATTTGCGTGACTCATGAGAGTACCAAGGAAGTCCCGCCAAAACGACGGTCTCAAAAGCGATCGCGCCGCACTAATCCAGACGGCTTAATGGTAGTTATTCCCTTCACTCACCTCAAGCCAGGGCGGTGGGAGCTACGTTGTTGTGGCGATGTTATGTCCGATTTCTTGGGTAAGCCCTGGCAGCACGCTGTGCAGCTGCAAGTTTTACCAAAAGCCGCAGATGTCTTGCAGGCTTCTGAACCAGCATCACCACAGGTAGATGCCACACAAAAAGATGTTCAGGCAGATTTGAGTGAAAATTCCCCATCCATTTCTAACCCTGATTTAGCAGTTGAACCCCCACCGACACAAATCGAAGCGCCTCCTCTTGCACCAGTAGCAGCAGAAGCCGCAGTTCTTGGAGAGAGGGATTGGGGAATAGGAATTGGGGATTGGGTTCAGAGCGAGGGGGAGAGTGGCAGAGTAGAAGAGTGGGAGAAATTTACTCCCTCTTCAGAGCCTTCCCAATCCCTAGTCCCTCTTAAACCAGCAGAATTAGACGAAATTCCAGTAGCCTTCACTAGCAACTCCGCCTCTGTAGCAACACCGGCAAACCCCATTTTGGCCGAATCATTACAGAGGCTGGAGCAAATCTTGCAGCAGGTGCTGGAGCCGGTATTGCAAGAGTTTAACCGAGCGGAGGCTCAAGAGGCACAGACAGCAGTAACACCTGAGCCAGAGCTGTCTCTAGAGACAGGGGCGAATTGGCAAGGATTAACATTAACCCTCGACGAGGAATCCTTAGAGGCACGGCGGGGAGAATCGTTAAGCATTACTGGACAAGTGGATGTTTTGGACATTAATCCGCTCAATGGTAGTGGAGCATCCAGGGATTTGAACGAGCTTTTCCAAGGCCGCTTACGCTATGAGCTGCGCGATCCGCAAAGCTCACAAGTGCTGCTCGATGTCCAACAGCCCCTATCAGAACAGGCGCTACCGTTAGCTTTTAGGCATACCCTGGAGATTCCCTCAGACTGCCAAACTCGCCTAATTTTGGGAAAAGTCACGCTTTACGGGGCAAACTCAGCCGCTTTAGCAAGTCAACCGTTTACTATCACGGCTGACTTAGAGGAGTTACTCGGAGCAATAATTCCAGGAAGTAAGGTAATGCCTGTGGCAAAAATGTTGGTACTTGCCAACAATCTTGCTGCCTCTCCCGAAAATGAGGCTCTTCAGGAAGTCTTACCGCCATTGAATCAGGCTTTGCTGGACTTGGTAGACGACCCGAAAAGTCGTCAGCCCCTCCCCTTACAACTTGCACCCCGGCAACCCTTACCGCCACAACTTTACCAACCAACTCCTACTCCTAAGGGAGCAAAATCTCTCCATCTGCCCAATTTCTCCAAAGTTCAGCCTATTACCACAGCTGAATTTTCAGCGGTTGTGAGTGCGCCCGATCGCGTTGAGGTGAAGCAGGAAGACTCTGTAGAGCAGCCAGTCGCCTTTAGCAACGGATTTTCCTCCGAATCACTAAATCCCTTAGTATCTGACACGGAAGCGCGGCATCAGTCGGAGGAGGAAACTTCAACGGGGAATACAGTACCTGTAGCAGATTCTTCCTCTAGTGCCTTGGTTGCGATCGCGTTGTCAGAGTCCCCGCCGACCGTAGAAGATGCGACTCTGGATAGCTCAGATGCTCTAGAAACGCCTGAGCCTTCAGAATCAACAGCAGACTCCCAGCTCGATACTTCAGATGCGATTGATACCCTGGCTACTGTTACGCCATCAGCTGATTTCCTAGGGAGTGAGTGGGACGAGATTGAACCGGAACGAGAAGCGGCTGATGTTCCACCCGCCAATCCGGTTGATAATGAGTCTGATGGCGTGGATAACGCTTTTCAAGCGTTAAACGTACAAGACCGTTTTTGGTTGCGGCTGAATTCTATAGCAACAGATACAGAGTTGTCGGAATGGCTGAAGTTTGAGTTAGCCCTTTCTAGCCCCCCAACTCCCCCACTTAAGGTTGAGGACATCCCAGAACAGCAGAATCCTGATCACCAGCTTGCTGATGTTGAGGACGTTACAGAACAGCAGAGTTCTGAGAAGCTACTGGCTGATTTTGATGAATCAATTTGGGAAGAGGAGACCGACGATTTCGGTAATGCGATCGCGGATACCACCGAACTACAACCGCCTCCCCTCGAACAGCCGCCTTTGGCAAGTATCACCAATAGAGACTGGGCTGCTCAAGAAATTGTTGTAGAAGACGAAGAACTGCCAGCCGCAGAACAACCAGTAGTCAAACAGGATGCTTCGGGAATGGTTTACCTAGCCGAACCACCTAGTCCCCAACCTCAACCAGAGATTGACCCGGTGGAGTTGGAGTCACTACTACCAGCACCACGTATCCTTATACCCACGAACGAACTTACTGCCGGAGAACCGGTAACAGTCCGCATAAAAGTACCGCCTTATCCGTCACGTCTTTATATCAAGCTGTGGGTTCAAGACCGGCAAAGCCGCTCTTTGTTGGACGGACCGCGCTGGTTAGTAGATTTTTTACCCGATGGCTCAGGGGATTTGGAGGCACTGACGCAGTTGATTGTCCCCTTGGGGAGTGTGGAAATTCGATTTGAGGCGATCGCGGTTGATATCTATACTCAGCGCGAGAGCCACAAGGTGACAGTTGATTGTGTGGTTATTCCCCCGGACTTGCCTAGCCTCTCTCTAGATGAGTTTGAGGCTTAATCT
>DATNQP010000593.1:0-4961 GCA_036703965.1 Leptolyngbyaceae cyanobacterium | reverse complement strand
AGCCAAGCTTTTGACGAGAATAATGTACAGTTGTCAGGAGGGTTTGATCGAGCAGCGGCTGATTATTGGGCAAGCCGTGAGTTTAGCAACGGCAGGTTATTAAACCGCCAGTTACGTCCATCTGATCCACTTTCCAGAGTTCAGGTACTTGTGGCTCTAGCAAATGGTCTGGGCTTGAATCCTAGCGGTTCCGTACCTAATACCTTAAACGTCTACAGAGACGCCTCAACAATCCCTGAAGTAGCGCGGGATAGCGTTGCCGCAATTACACAAAAGGGTATAGTTGTCAACTATCCCGATGTAAAATCTCTGAACCCAAGTAAAACTGTAACCCGTGCTGAGGTTGCAGCTTTCATTTATCAAGCTTTAGTGAATGAAGGAGTATTAGCTCCAATTTCGAGGCGAACGGAGATTTCTAAATATATTGTTCAGGTGACTCCTGGAAATAATCAAGCCAGCAACACTTCCTCTGCTAATCAAACGGCAAGCAACAACCGCAATCCTCAAACGGCTCAATACAAAGTTGCGAAAGGGACACCAATTAATGTCGAATACGACATGTCAGACAAAGTTCGCTTGGCTCCCGGTGAAACCCTTACCATGACTTTAAAGGTTGCTGATAACATCAAAAACGCCCAGGGAGGAGTGTTAATTCCTCAGGGGAGTGAGATTGAGGGTCAGCTGGTGCCTCGTTATAGTGGTTCTCAGTTTCTTGGCACTCAGTTTGTTGCTCAAAGGCTGATCATTGGTGATGAATCCTATAACAACATCAATGCGACTTCTTCACTGGTCACTGCTCAGCCGCCCAAAAATGCTAACCCACGCAGCTTGGGAGATACCGCCATTAATATTTTGAGTGGGGTTTTGACGGGTCGGTCTCCTAACAGTAATAATCAACAACAGCAACTGATTGTCATTGACCCAGAAGTAGATTTGCAGATCAAGCTTGGCTCTGACTTCTACGTCAATAATGTTAATAATGCCCAAACCCCATAATACATTTCACTTTAAGTGTGATAACAGGATTGGCTGGCAACGGGTAATGGGTAATAGGTAATAGGTAATGGGTAATTGGAGTAGGGTTTCTCATTACCTATTACCGTCCCACAGTTGTAGCTAGGTGGGGAAGGTACGCTTAGGACATTTTCGCCAAGTATTGCTGGTAGCCTAGTTCATCGAGCTGGGCTTGCTTTTCTATTACGGATTGGGCTAAATCCTGGCGGTACTGCTGTACTCGCTCTAGTAGTTCGGGCTGGTGAGACGCCAAAATCTGCACGGCTAATAAACCTGCATTTTTGGCGTTACCGATCGCTACAGTTGCTACAGGAATCCCTGCGGGCATTTGCACAATGGAGTAGAGAGAATCGACACCCTGTAAGTGGCGTGTCTGTACTGGTACCCCAATGACTGGCAAGGGTGTCAGCGCCGCAACCATCCCAGGTAGATGAGCGGCTCCCCCCGCACCGGCGATAATTACTTTAAGGTTGCGTTGGTGAGCTTCTTGGGCGTATTTCACCATCCGTTCGGGTGTCCGGTGGGCAGAAACAATTGCAACTTCGCAGGGGACGCCAAATTCTTCACAAACCGCGATCGCACCCTGCATCGTAGGCAAATCGGAATCGCTGCCCATAATAATGCCAACTAAAGGTTTGTTATTGCTCATTGGGGATTGGGGATTGGGGATTGGAGATTAGTCATTGGTCATTGGCAATGGACAATTGACAATTGACAACGAACAAGGACTAGAAACAAATGACTCTCAATCTGGATATTATCAATGCTCGTGTGCCTGGTTATCAGGGTTTGCAGCAAATCAGGATTGATGCTCAAGGTTTAATTCAAGCGATTGAGCCAATGGGAGAGGCAATTCATGAATTGCCCCTAATCGATGTCGCGGGGGATTGGGTGTCGCTGGGGGGTGTTGATTTGCAGATTAATGGAGGGCTTGGCTTGGCGTTCACCGACCTAGAGACGGGACATATGGCGTCTCTACAGGAAATTTGTCAATTCCTGTGGCGTCAAGGCATCGATGCTTTTTTGCCGACTCTTGTTACCACTTCTGTCGAAAAAATTCAGCGATCGCTTGCCGTGTTTGCTGATTTTGTTACCACTCAGCACCAAGAGCAACCCACTGCTCAGATTTTGGGTGTCCACCTGGAAGGACCATTTCTCAATTCCCAAAAGCGAGGAGCGCATCCAGCCGAGTACCTATTGCCGCTGACGATTGATAACATCAAGCGAGTTCTGGGAGATTATGCTCATGTTGTCAAAGTTATAACCCTGGCATCGGAATTAGACTCCACTGGTGAAGTGATTCCCTATTTGCGATCGCTTGGCATTACCGTTAGTCTGGGTCACTCTCTAGCGACAGCTACCCAAGCCGAAGAAGCTTTTAAACTAGGGGCATCAATGGTGACTCATGCCTTTAATGCCATGCCAGGGCTGCATCACAGAGAGCCAGGATTATTGGGTGCTGCCCTTGTCCATCCAGATGTCTACTGTGGCATGATTGCTGATGGTCAGCACGTCGGTCCAACAATGATTCAGCTGCTACTGCGTGCTGGTTGCTATGAGAAAGGAATTTTTTTAGTTAGTGATGCCCTTGCACCAATTGGATTACCTGACGGTATCTATCCTTGGGATACACGCCAGATTGAAGTGAAAAACGGTACAGCACGGCTACCGGATGGCACTCTTTCGGGTACAACACTGCCGTTGTTGGTGGGGGTCCAAAATTTGGTGCAGTGGGGGATTTGTGGAGTGGAAGAAGCGATCGCTCTTGCGACTGTTGCTCCTCGATATGCGATCGGTCTACCTGCAATTGCTGCGGGTCAACCGGCTCAACTGTTGCGCTGGCAGTTGGATAAAGGGATAGGCGAACTCACCTGGCAACGCTTAATCCCAAAAAAACGATAATTTATTAGTCCCCAAGCTCACTTGTCATTTCGTAACAATCCATCACCCGCTTTCAGCAAGAGCGCTATGATCAGTTTGAATTACTCAAGGCAAGGAATCATGGGTGAAGCCAAACGTCGTAAAGCCGCACTGGGCGAAAAGTATGGTCAAGAGGCAAATATCTTCCCATGGCTCCCGCTCACCAAAAGCCAGGGTGATCAGTTTGTAAAATGGACGACTAAGGGTGCCTGGATTGGAATCGGCTTTCTGGTTATCTACTGGCTGACAGTTCGATTAATTGGACCAGCATTTGGTTGGTGGCAAGTCAACTAGCCTCTGCCAAAAGCCGCTATCTATAAAGCTCAGGTTGAGATGAAACCGTGGCCTTGGGTTGTCACAAATAGATACATTTTACTTATTGTTTTTGAATAATTGGATAAATTTTACTTGTAATAAAACGGTACTAGCTAAGCAAGTCCATCTAGAGATAGAAAGCGCTCCCGATAATTAACATCTAGTATAGAAAAGAGGCTTGTTGAGTGTGGCTTCTGATACTCCTCTACAGCTTTTAAGGAAGTTAGTCTAGTATTAAGCCTATATCTATCTCTTTCTTAAGACTTTTGAAATTTTAAACTGACTTCTCCAAAACTGAAAGAATAAATTCTTAAGAAAGTATAAAAGATTTAAAATTTAGGAGTGGTGTTTGGAGGACAAACGTGTTTATACGACTAGCAGAGCAACACCGTCAATTTGTTCAGGATTTGGTGATGAATCTCCAAGCCTTAGCGATCGTACTGGAGAACCGAGGCTATCTAGCTTCCTGCTATACCTGTGGCGGTCAGATGAATAGTGCATCTTTCATGGTCAGTTTAGGAGAGAATCATCTGATTCGCTTTTTGGTTTCAGATTACGGGATCACCTGGACCGAAATGCGGGACGATCGAGAGTTGATGAAGCTGGAAGGCGCTGAGGCAATTAGCCAACTGCAAGATCTTGCTAACCTTGTTAAGTATCAAATTCAGCCTTCTGAAACTCATCCCCCCCTGGCAAATTGGGTCTAAAGGCAGTTTATAACCTCTCTGTAGTTCTATCTGACTGACGGCTGCCTTTTCAGGCAAGGCAGGAGCTTTGTAGTTAAATCGATTGGCAGTCGTCATAAAGTCTCATAAAGTATTTCTACCGGGATGTTCGGAATTCCGTTTTCAGGTGTGAGAAGAAATAAGGAGTGATTAAGAGGTTTCTTGGCTTCCTGAGGCTCATTAAAAATCACGGCTGTAGCGTTTAGCTAAGAATTTTATTCTAAAAGTTAGAAAAATATAAAAAATATATAATTCTCTTTCAAGACATAAATCCTTTTAGAGCGCTAATTTCCTTTGATAGGACAACTAGCGCTCTGCTTTTTATACTGCACGCGGTCACAAATTAAGCTTTTGTCATGAGTCGCGTAACGCAGTGGAGCGAAGCATCAAGGGAGATTCTGTGCGAAGAGAGCGCCCCGCTTCGCTAACACTCCGCTATCGCTCCGTTCTCCAATGACAGATTATAACCGTGCGGCGTATAACATGAAGCCGCTTAAGGCTTTTTAACTACGTAAGGTGAAGGAATCGCCTCAACACGACCAGCATTGACCAGTGCTTGGTAAACAAAAGCTGCTACTTCTGCTCGGGTGGCATTTTGATTAGGGTTGAGTTGACTTGCCGTGGGATAATTCACCACTAGCCCTTTATCAGTAGCACCAGCAATAGCGGTGAGGGCATAGTTGGGGATTTGAGCCGCATCGTTGTAAACAGACAGCATACTCGTATTCTCAGAGCGCAACTTCAAACCACTAACCAGAGAAACCAATGCCTGGACTTTGGGAATCCGCTCATCGGGTCGAAAAACTTGACCAGGATACCCCGATAGAAAGCCGCCCCTATAGGCCGTTTGGATGGCCTGATAAGCCCAGAAGTTACTCCTGACATCAACAAAATTTGAGGCAGGCCGTTCAGGTGCTGGAGCAAAGGCTTTGCTAATGATGGCTGCAAACTGGGCGCGGGTCACTGGTTCACTGGGGCGAAAAGTGC
>DATNQP010000592.1:0-9625 GCA_036703965.1 Leptolyngbyaceae cyanobacterium | reverse complement strand
GTGATGACTTTTGTTAAGTCAAGAGCCACAGCTATGGGGTCTTCAAAGTTCCATTTGGGACTGCTGTTGCGCCTTGGGAGGTGGTTGCTGTTGTGCCGCTGCAATTTGGGAGAAATTTGCCAAATCTTCTGGAGTAATCCTATTCGCCAACTCTACTTTCCCGTCTTTATATTGAACTAGTGTTCCTCGCTGACGATGGACTATCCAGAGGTTAGAGCTGCCAGAGTCACAGATGAGGGCATAGTTGTTGCCTTTTAGAACTCGTGCAACTCCAGCACAGGTTTGGACTTCCTTGCTCTGTTTCTTGTATCGATTCCAAACCTGTGCTACGTCAGGGTAGAGCTTTTGTGCTAGTTCGGTTTGGAGCCTATCCTGAGGAATCGGTTCTGGCGGCTTGGGCTTTTCAGTGCTTGGTGGAGTTAGATGAGCTGATTCAATTGTTGCTTCAGCAAAAGCAACAGAAGGCTCCCGTTGGTCAAAAAGCAGCTCAAAAAGCTGTAGATAGGCAGCAATTTGTGTAGCGCCTGCGATTGGGGTTGGTTCATCATCCTGGATGAGGGTTGATTGCATTGAAGTGAAAAGCCCTGACGAGATTTGGGTAGACGGCGGTTGATTTGTGTCTTTGAGTGGTGATGGTGCATGAAGGGACACCACCTCACCAGCGGCTGCCGCTTCTAGTGCTGGCAAATCCCGCTCACTATCGTAGGAGACACCGCGTTTGGAGAGAAGTCCTGGGAAACTATAGGCAGAGCCGATTTTATTTCCAGCGACTTTCACCCCGTCTAACTCAAATGCGACTGCTTCTTTGAACAAGCCTCTGGTGCTGAACTGGGGATGGATGGTGATGCCCTGGTGCTGCAATCGACCAATCAGCTGCTTCACGGTGGGGGAATCCGAGCAAGCTTCATCGATTAGAGCAGCCAGTCGCTGCTTTACGGTAGGTTGACCGCTATGATGGTGTTTCTGTTTGCTTGTTGGGGCACGACGATCACTAACGGTTGTTTCAATTCCTTGTTCAATAGCAATTAATGCAACCCGCTCATTGCTGCAAGGTGTCGGCTCCAAGTTAAATTCTTTCTCCAGCTGGCGTACTATTACTTCGCTGCGTCGGTAATCCCAGGAATCGGAGACAACTGACCCATCCATGCGAATGCGGCTGGCAATAATATGGATGTGTTCGTGTTTGGTGTCGTGGTGGCGTGCAATTAAGTACTGGCTGCACGACAATTCCTCGCCCAGAAACTCCATTCCTTTTAGCCAGCGGTGAGCCAGCTCGACATACTCGTCCGAATCTAAGTGTTCGTGGTACTCTCCTCTTGAGTGGTCAGCTTCCCGGTGAGGGATAGAGATGATGATATGCCCACAGGCTCTCTTCAGGTTGGGTCGAAGTCGGCGAGCGGCGGCAAACTCGGCGGCTAACTGCCGGGGTGTGTCTCCACCCATGTTTGTGTCGATGATGCTAGACTTTTCTTTCCCTAACACGTACTCCAGCGTAGTGCGAAAGCTGGCGTTCTTCTTCTGGTTGACAATCAATCTGTTTCATCCCCCAATAGTTCTTGTGCGCCAACCAGGTGGATTTGAGTTTGTCTGACTTGCCCAAAGAAGTCCAACAACTCGTCAGTTATTGTTGGGAGTTTCTTCGCTAACTGCTTCATATTGACATTGATAGAACCCAATTCTTTATAAAGCTTCCAGTTGATGACTGGGGGTGGCGGCGGTTGTGTAACTTTCTGTCGCAGCGCGGCTTTCCTCAAAAACTGTGGAATCGATGTTTTGGCTAATCGGGCTTTGTTTTTTATCGTAGAGTATTCGTCTGGTGCTAGTCTGACGCTGAGCTTGCGTTCAGATGGACTCTTATCGACTTGTTTTGATTCTATGGGCAAACGGGAAGAGGAGGCTGTTTCTAGCTGTTGGCGGATTTGATTGAGTAGAGAGTCTAGCTTTGAGTTGAGTTGTTGGACTTTATCTATATATATGCCTGGGTCAATATCGATGTTAACCGCCGCATTGACTTTATGAGTGACCTGATTGAGTTCAATGCCCAGTGAGTTTAAGTCGAAGTAGAGCTGCTCATCTAATAATGGTGGTTCTTTTGGACGTTCCACTTTTCTCGTCAGACAGCGCCAGCGAATTAGTTCGCTAACACTCATATTATTTTCATAGGCTGAGCGTTTTAGCTGCCCATACTCTATCAGTGAGAAGGCTACAGGTTGTCTTATGCTGCGTACTACACCATCTCGGCGTTGAGTGGGTCTGGGCATCGACTTGTAGTAAATTGTAACCTTTTGTGTTACAAGAAAGGAGTTAAATGTAATTGCTGATAATACAAACGAAAAAAATTTTGGCGGCAATAGCCCTCCTCTGGAGCCAGCAGTCGCCGTCGCCCCAAGGGGGCGTTATGCGCGCAAGCGCATATAGGCGAACATGGCTGGCGTATAACCCCCATCGTAGCGATTCGTAGCCAGACAATCGGGTGTGTAGCAGGGCAATTCAGAGGAATACGGTAGAGTGTGTTGATATGAACGCCACTAATTGAAGCTTTTGTGACAAGCTTAGCCACTTTATCGGTCATTAGTGGCAACGAGTCCTCAGTTGTTGATCTGAATTCTCATTAAGCTTGATGAGGAGAATCCGTTTTTTGTTTTTCTCTGACCCGATTTTAATGAGCTTGCCACTATATAGCAAAAATGTGGCATGTTTTGGCACTATTTAATGATAAAGTGGCGTTTTTTCAGATTTGGGCTTTTTTAGGTAGATATACCTAAATTTGCTGAAAATTCACATAAAGAGTATGTTGGTTTTTTTATGAGCGATAAAGATTTTGTTGAGCTGTCGTTTCGGTTTCGACCGAAAGTACACACGCCCGATGGGATTTTAGTACGATACCTGCTTTCGTCCAAGCCTTCACACCGTCGAAGGATGATATTAACGGCGCTGCGAACCTTTTACATGATGGCAGCTTACGGTTGGGTGAGTGATGTTGACAATTTAGATGGGGGTATTGAATTGCTCGAAGTGCTTAAAAAGACTTACGGAGGAGGTGAGGAGAATATCGTTAATAACTCGATATCGTTAAACATCGATTTAAGAATTGACTATATGGGGGCTAGTGAGTTGCAATACATCGAGTCTTCAGATGGTGAATATGACTCGGATGATGATGATGATTATGAATAGCGCGATCATGATGGTATGGGGATTGTCCCAAATAGGCATCTCCTTAGATGAGACAGGAATATTGGCTTTCTGGAACGGAGAGACTTGCGTTGCAGAGGACAAATTTTTAAGGGTTTAAATGGGACGGCGATTATCGCTGTCAGACTTACATGAGAATAATCAAGTAGCGAACTTCCCCCCCCACTTAGGCGTAACTGAATAAGGTCTAGACTATTAAGAACCCTCAGACGAATAGGATGTGCCATGCCAACCTATCGATCCAAAACCTCCACCCAGGGACGCAATATGGCCGGTGCCCGCGCTCTCTGGCGTGCCACCGGAATGCAGACCGAAGATTTCTTGAAGCCAATCATTGCGGTCGCCAACTCCTTTACCCAATTCGTACCCGGCCACGTTCACCTGAAGGATCTGGGCCAATTGGTGTGCCGTGAGATTGAAGCCGCCGGTGGTGTCGCTAAGGAATTCAACACCATCGCAGTGGACGATGGCATTGCCATGGGCCATGACGGGATGCTCTACAGTCTGCCCTCGCGCGAGATCATTGCCGATTCGGTCGAGTACATGGTCAACGCCCATTGTGCCGACGCCCTGGTCTGCATTTCCAACTGTGACAAGATCACCCCCGGTATGTTGATGGCAGCCCTGCGTCTCAACATTCCCGCAGTATTCGTCTCCGGCGGTCCCATGGAAGCTGGCAAGACGAAGCTGTCGGAGCACAAACTGGACTTGGTGGACGCCATGGTGGTTGCCGCAAACGACACTATCAGCGACGAGGTTGTCGAAGAGTATGAGCGTTCCGCGTGCCCGACCTGTGGCTCTTGCTCCGGTATGTTCACCGCCAACTCCATGAACTGTCTCACCGAGGCTATTGGTCTTTCCTTACCTGGCAACGGCACTGTGCTGGCGACCCATTTCGACCGTAAGGATCTGTTCCTCAACGCCGCACGAACCATTGTCAGCATTACCCGCCGTTACTACGAGCAGGACGATGAATCGGTACTGCCACGCTCCGTGGCCAGTGTCAAAGCGTTTGAAAATGCCATGATGCTGGACATCGCCATGGGCGGCTCCACCAACACCATTCTGCACTTGCTGGCTGCCGCCCATGAAGCCGATGTCAATTTCACATTGAGCGACATTGATCGCCTCTCGCGCCAGGTTCCACAACTCTGCAAGGTGGCACCTAACACACCTAAGTATCACATCGAGGATGTCCACCGCGCTGGCGGCATCCCCAGCATTCTCGGCGAGCTGGATCGTGCCGGACTGCTCCACACGGACGTGCCGACAGTCCACAGTAAGACGTTGAAAGAAGCGCTTGATCGCTGGGATGTCATGCGTACCGATGACGAAGCCGTCCATACCTTCTTCAAGGCTGGCCCGGCGGGTATTCCAACTCAGCAAGCGTTCAGTCAATCGACCCGTTGGCCCTCCCTCGACCTGGATCGGGAAAACGGCTGTATCCGCCGCGTCGAAAACGCCTACAGCACTGAGGGCGGACTCGCCGTGCTATACGGCAACCTGGCTGAGCGCGGTTGTATTGTGAAGACGGCAGGCGTAGACGAAAGCATTCAGGTGTTTGAAGGCCGGGCACGCATTTATGAAAGTCAGGATGCCGCTGTCAAAGGAATTCTCACAGAGGAAGTGGAACCGGGCGACGTGGTGATCATTCGCTATGAAGGTCCGCGTGGTGGGCCTGGGATGCAGGAAATGCTCTACCCGACCAGTTACCTTAAATCCAAGGGGCTGGGCAAGGTTTGTGCATTATTGACCGACGGTCGCTTCTCTGGTGGTACTTCGGGTCTCTCAATTGGTCATGCCTCTCCAGAAGCGGCGGCAGGTGGCAATATTGCGCTGGTCAAGGGCGGCGATCGCATCCGGATCGACATCCCCAATCGCAGCATCCATGTGGATCTATCGGCGGAGGAATTAGCCAACCGTCGTGTTGCCATGGAAGCGAAGGGCAAAGATGCCTGGAAGCCCACGCAGCCCCGTCAGCGTAAAGTGACAGCGGCGCTCAAGGCTTATGCACTGCTGGCGACTAGCGCCGATCGAGGCGCAGTACGAAACCTGGAAATGCTCGACTAGAGACATACGCAGACACAACCCAAATGGCAAACCTCTAATTGAGAGAGGGTTGCATCGTAATTCCGCAAGAGGTCTCTTCTCAAGGTTGGATTCAAGAAGCTTTGACTAGCTTCAATCCTGGATTGCAGTTCACTTCTTGTCACCTTCAACAGCCAGCGCTGAACCTGATTGAAAGCAACCCTATCCCTCAAATATTCCCTGTTTCCTTTAATATCTCAGTTAACAGAGCGAACTCCTAACTCAATCGGCATCAACTAAATCTTCGTTATTATTCAAGATTTGCGATTTCTCGTCACTGGGGTAATTTAGCAGCAAGTAAATCAGATAAAGTTGTAAACTGGCTCAGGCTATAAATACCAAAAATCGTTGATTGTGATGCTTGAATCGATCGGCGTGATACATTTTCAGTTTACAAGTTTATTGTTTGGGATACTACTTTATTGTGGGGGCACAATAGATGAGCCGAGTCATTGCAGTATTTAATCAGGCTGGGGGAGTCGGGAAAACCTCTCTGGTCAATCATCTTGGATATATGTTGGCTTGCCAGAAACGCCTTAATAGAGAAAATCAAAAGCGCAGCCAGAAAAAAGGTGATTATTATCGGGTGCTTTTGATCGATATGGACCCGCAAGCCTCTCTGACGATTTTTCTGGGGCTTGACCCCTATGAATTAGAAAAAACTGTTTACCATGCCATCTTGCATGACGAACCTCTCCCTATCCATCGCGGACTCTATGCGAAGGAGGCTACTAGTGATGGAACACCCGGAGTTGATTTGGTTCCGTCTAATCTTGGACTCGCGCTTGCCGAACGCGAACTGGTATCAGCAGTGATGAGTGATTTCCGGCTCAAAGAGGCGTTAACCAACTTCACCGAAAAATATGATTTTATTTTGATAGACTGTCCTCCAAGTCTGGGCAACCTGTCGTACATTTCTTTGGTGGCAGCTACACATGTCTTGGTGCCAATCCAGGCACAATACAAGGCTTTTAATGGGGTTCAGCAGTTATTTGACACGATTAAGTTAGTGCGTAGCCGTCCCAACCGGCAGCTAAAAATTGCGGGTTTTGTCCCAACCATGTATGACTCTAGAAACTCGCACGATGAGCGAACGTTAGCCGCCATTACCGAGCAACTTTCTCCTGTTGCATGGGTTTTACCTCCCATTGTTCGGTCTACCATTTTTGCTGATGCCTCTGAGTCCCACCTACCTTTGCCTTTGTACGATAAAAAGCACCCAGCGCTGAAGGCGATGAACCAAATCATCAAGAGTCTTGAGTTACTATGAGTGACCTGAAGAGTTCCAAAAAACAAAAGCCGTATGCGGGGAAAATTGACCTTTCGGGATTGTTCAGCCTAGCTGACGAAAATGCTCCAAGTGCTGATAATTCTTCAGTACCTAAGCCCTTAATTCGAGTCGAGCAAATTCACCGGAAACCTGAACAAGTCCGACGCTACTTCGATCCCCAAAAAATGGAGCAACTGACCTGCTCAGTCAAGGCTCACGGCATTCTGGAAAACCTAATCGTGCGTCCGCTACCAGGAAAGGACGGGGAGTACGAGCTAGTAGCAGGTGAGCGTCGTTACCGAGCGGCTATTGCCGCCGGACTTACTGAAGTCCCAGTCCTCATCCTTGACCTGAGTGATTCCGAGGCTCGACAAATTGCTCTAGTCGAGAACCTGCAACGGGAAGACCTCAACCCAGTTGAGGAGACAGAAGGGGTTCTGCAATTGCTCTCCATTCGGTTAAACCTAGCTGTAGCTGAAGTGATCTCGCTTCTTTACCGGATGCAAAATGCTCAGACGAGAAATTTGAACCACAACGTTGTGGCTCAGGAGGACGAAGTCGAAGTTGAAGAACTGTTTACAACTTTGGGTCGGATGAGCTGGCAATCTTTCGTCAAGCATCGTTTACCCCTGTTGAATCTCCCTGAAGAAATTCTGGAGTCTTTACGTCAGGGAGAGATTGCTTACACGAAAGCGACAGCGATCGCGCGAGTGAAGGAGGAAGGAATTAGAAAAGAGTTGTTGAGAGAAGCGATTGCTCAGGATTTATCCCTTTCCCAAATTCGAGATCGGATTAAGGCAGTAACTCCTCCTCCGAAAGAGGAGTCGCAGAACTTGAAGAGCCGTGTTCAAGAAACTCATCGTCGCCTTCAGAAAGCCAAGTTTTGGGACAATCCGGAGAAGCAGGAGCAATTAGAGAAATTGCTGGCACAGATGGAATCCCTTCTAGCAGATAAGTAATGACTTAGGGTTAGCTATGGGCATAGCAAAACCTGTCAAGGCAGATCGCAGATCTGCCCTGTAGGAAGAAGATGTATTGATGCAAAGTATTTTTGAATTAAGCGATCGCCTGCATGAGTGTTTCCTGCATTGGCGTTACTGGACAATGAAAGCTTTAAGAGGCTATCACCGGGGAAACCCGTTGGGTCTAAACTCGACATACCACAGTGATCGCCTCTAGTCCGCATCCACTCATGCCAACAAACTCAATCATTAATGCAAAGGTCTAGGGCAGAAACCTGAAGAAAATACTCATTCTTGCCTGGATGTAGCCTAACCGTTCTGGCTCCCAGTCCCTATTTCGTAGTGACGTGCCACATCGAAGGAATTGGTCATGGTTGCTCAGTGCAAGCGAGAATTTCTCCAAGCTTACCGAGGAAAGTCACTCTCATGGAAAGTTAAACCACTCGGTGGTGAGTGACTTGCCGACACGGGGGCAGATTCACGAATGGTTGGTGAAACCGCCAGAGCCACCGTTTACGATCGCCATTGCTGAGAGTGGACAGAAGCACATCTTACCTTGGGCGCAGGAAGCCTACTTCCGCGAGTATTTCCCAGTGCAATTTGAGCATGACTGCGTATACATCAATGCCAAACCGTTCCAGGAGCTGCTGGCAACCTATGAGTCTCTGATGGGCATGGATTTTACCAAGAAAGAGATTGATTCCGGCTCCTGGCAATCTCAGAAGCTGAGGACGCTCCAGATAGATCTGCAATTCATAGCGTGGTGGATTTATTGTTGCACTCCACCACTCTCACCTACCTTCACTGTTGGGGAGGTAGACACAGAACGGGTGTGGTTATTGCCCTGTTTCGGGTTTATCAAGGGTGGTCAGGCATGGAAGCAATCGCACTCGTTGACGCTCCGGTGATTTGGGTGGATGTAAGCAAGCTGGCGAAAGTTAAAGAGATAGTTACGGTGGTTGGGGATTTGCCTTCGCAGGCGATTGTGGTGATTCAGGAATTTTGCGATCGCTTTCCCACGTTGCGTAGTGTAAATCGATATCAATAAGTGACATCAATAGGTGACGATATATGGAATGGGCCGTTTTCACAGGCGCAGGGGATCAGCCAATTCATGCGTCCAAAGCTGACTACAAGCATTACAAGGGGTTTCTCGGCGTGGATTGGATTGGGGTATTTGCCGATGTTTTTGCAGATTAAACAATAGGCTTGGACGTTGTTAAAATCCAGCCGACTGGATTTTAACAACACGCTACAACAGCACATTTTAATTTGTGTCCTGTCGCCAGGACACGCCGGATGACTTTTTAGTAACTCGTCACATTCATAAAAAAATGCAACCACACACACCTTCAACCGACTGGCAAAAGGAAGGATTGGAAAAGATATTCAAAGAGGCAGAAGATCATCCCTCTCCAGCAAATAAAACACGAGTCCAGGTAATGTACGGGCAGCTTGGCAGTGGGTTATATCTGCACGAAGTTGATGAATATACAGCATATTCCACTTAAACGTGGTACACTCACCCCAGTATATCCAGCAAGGAATGAAACCTTATTCCATCGACTTTCGCGAAAAAGTAGTAAAAGCCTATGAACAAGGTAATACATCAATTCGGAAAGTAGCCGCCCGATTTGATGTGAGCAAAGCCTTTGTCCAGAAACTATTGAAACAAAAACAAACAACTGGTGATGTTCGACCCCAAAAACAGGGTGGAAGCCTGAAAAGTGTGTTACACGGAGCGACAACCCAACTGGCTGAGATGGTGAAAAAATATCCGGATAGCACCCTCTCAGAATATTGTGAATATTGGCGAGAGAGCCACAAGCAATGGGTCAGTCCCAGTATGATGTGCCGCGCCCTAAAAAAACAAAATATTACCCGAAAAAAAAGACGATACGGAGTAGTCAGTGCAGCACCGAACGGGTGCAAAATCTGAGGTGTGAGTACTGGGAGAAGGTGAAAAACATAGTGCCTCAATTATGGGCAGGAGCCGTGGTTGTGATGGATAGGCTCCCAGCCCATAAACTGGCAAAAATTGAACCTTTAATTCAATCGGTCGGTGCCAGTGTCCTGAATTTATCCCCCTATTCTCCAGACTTTAATCCGA
>DATNQP010000591.1:0-3455 GCA_036703965.1 Leptolyngbyaceae cyanobacterium | reverse complement strand
ATCCATCCCGAACTCGGAATTGTGAAACGTTGCAGCGGCGAAGATACTTTGGGGGTTGCCCCACGGGAAAATAGCTCGATGCCAGGTCTATTATTCCAACACAAACCTCTTCCTCATCACTTGGAAGGGGTTTTGTTTTTTTATTCTTCAGCCTCTCGCTTTTAGACCTGAGTTGCCTGAGTTCGATTAAATTGGCAAATCCAGGCGAGGATTAAAATTCTCAATCTGCCGCAGCTTTTCGTAGAGTTCTCTGGCTTGGGGATTTGGCTCTTTAGGAACAAGAATTTGAATTTCGACTAACTGATCTCCTCGATCACCATTGACGGTAGGATATCCCTTACCTGCCAGGCGCAGTCGTTGACCTGACTTAACTCCGTTAGGAACAGTCATTTTCACTCTTCCATCAAGAGTCGGTACTTCTATTGCTCCTCCTAGTACAGCTTCACTTGGTGTCACTGGCAGCTGGCAGAGAATATCTGACCCTTCCAGCTTGAAGAAGGGATGGGGAGCTACTGTAATTTTTAAATATAGGTTACCACCGCCTATACCCTGACCTTTTAATCGCACACGCTGACCTGTAACCATTCCACTGGGCATATCAATTTCCAAGGAACGTCCATCTTCAAGGCGAATTCGCTCTCGCCCTCCTTCATAAGCCTTTTCCAAAGGCAGTGTAAGGCGGGCTTCTACATCTTTGGGGTTAGAGCGAGAACTAACCGTGTAGCTAGTTTTTGTGGTTCCTGGTCGGAAAGCATCTGATGAGTTAACCCGGACGCTAGAACGTTCAGGAGCGGTTGCTGCTGCCTTTGCTGAGGGACGACGTCCCAATAGTTGTTCAACAAAGCTGTTAAAGTCCCCAAACTGGCTGAAATCGACTTCTTGGGTAGAGCTACGACCCGTGCCGTTACGATCGCGACTTGTTCCATCATTATCGCCTGTGGTTCTAAAGCTTGGGGCTTTGGCAGCTTTCCTAGCAAATCCTTTTTTCTTCCAGAACCGGCTGAACTGGTCGTACTGAGATCGCTTATTTGGGTCGGAAAGCACTTCATAGGCTTCACCGAGATCCTTAAACTTTTCTTCTGCTGTTTCGTCTCCCGGATTTAGATCGGGGTGATACTGCCGAGCCAGCCGCCGAAAAGCCTTCTTGATTTCCTCGCTGGATGCGTCTGTGGGTACACCTAAAATCTCGTAGTAATCCCGAAAATTTTGCATTGTCGTTAGTCATTCTTCAGAGGGTTGAAGGTTAGAAGGTTTAAAGTTGAAGGTTCTTAAGAGTGAAAAGTTGAATGTTTGAAAAGACAACACTCCATCACTTAACCTGCAACCTTCAACCCATTAGAACCAGTCATCATCATCATCATCCCAATCATTCTCCAAGGGAGCAGGACGCGACTCCCTACGAGGCTGCCTCGCTGAACTTCGTTCCGGTTCGCTAAAACGCTCCCGCGTCGGGCGACTTGCTCCGACACTGTAGGAGTCGCGACGGTCATCGCGTTCTCGGAACCGCTCTTTGTCACTCTCTCCTGTGAAGGTACGACGAATCGAGCCAAAAAAGTCATCATCCTCTTCATCAGAATATTGCAGCCGCACCTCTCGCTTCAGCTCGTAAAGCGCATCTTGAAGGTCAGATTGTGCGCGGTCAATTGCCCGCTCATCTTCACGAGCGATCGCTTGACGCATTTCCTGAACCAAGGCTTCAATCCGACGCCTGTGCATCCCTGCAAACTGAGTGCCAAAATCTAGCGCTACCTCTTTGAGTTGCCGTTCCGCTTCATTCGTTAGAGTCTGCGCCCTGTTACGCTTTTCGACCCGTTCGCGCCGTTCCCGGTCAGCTTGGGCAAATTGCTCTGCCTCCCGAATCATCTGATTGACTTCTGAGTCACTGAGCGTAGAAGCGCCTTGGATTGTAACACTTTGTTCTCGACCCGTGGTTTTATCTAAAGCCGTAACCTGCAAAATCCCATTGGCATCAATATCAAAAGCCACCTGCACTTGAGGGACACCCCGTGGCGCTGGCGGGATACCCGTGAGCTTAAACCGACCCAGGGACTTATTATCCGACGCCATTTCTCGTTCGCCCTGCAAAACATGAATTTCCACCAGAGTCTGATTGTTTTCCGCCGTGGAAAAGATATCAGAGCGTCGTACCGGGATTGTGGTGTTGCGGGGAATCAGCTTTTTCATGACACCACCAATTGTTTCTAACCCCAGAGACAGAGGTGTCACATCTAACAACAGGACATCTTTAACTTCACTGGTGAGAATTCCTGCCTGAATTGCCGCTCCCACCGCCACCACTTCATCAGGATTAACATTCTGATTGGGTTCTTTATCAATCAAGCTCCGCACCAGTTGTTGCACCAAGGGGATGCGTGTCGATCCGCCCACCAAAACAACTTCATCGATTTGAACTGGACTTAAGGCCGCGTCTGACAGAGCGCGTTTCAGGGGTCTGCGTAATCGGCTGATGAGTTCTCCACATAGACCCTCAAACTGGGGCCGGGTGAGCCGTGTCTCTAGATGCTTAGGACCATCCTCCGTTGCCGTAATAAACGGCAAATTAATGTCTGTGACACTCACCCCTGAAAGCTCAATTTTCGCTTTCTCCGCCGCTTCAAAGAGGCGTTGCAGGGCTTGGCGATCGCGTCTCAAGTCTACCCCTTCCGCTTCCAAAAACTGCTCCGCTAACCAGTCAACAATTTTCCGGTCGAAATCATTGCCCCCCAGTTGAGTATCACCACTGGTGGCTTTTACCTCAAACACCCCATCTCCAACTTCTAGGATCGAGACATCAAACGTGCCACCCCCCAAGTCAAATACCAGGATGGTTTCGCTCTCTTTGCGATCCAACCCATAAGCCAAAGATGCTGCTGTTGGTTCATTGAGAATCCGCAAGACCTCTAAACCGGCAATCCGTCCCGCATCCCGCGTTGCCTGCCGCTGAGAATCGTTAAAGTAAGCAGGAACCGTAATCACCGCACCCGTCACGGGCTGTCCCAGGTACCGGCTTGCTTCATCTGCCAACTTCCGCAGCACCATCGCTGATACCTCTTCTGGAGCAAATTCCTTCTTCAAACGGGGACACCTGATTTTCACGTTGCCATTTTCATCGCGGCGAATCGTGTAAGCAACCCGTTTGGAATCTGGACTCAGTTCGGCATACTTGCGCCCAATGAACCGCTTGACCCCATAGAACGTATTTTGGGGATTGAGTACGCCTTGGCGACGTGCCATTTGTCCAACTAGGCGTTCCCCATCCTTACTGAAGCCAACCACCGAAGGCGTCGTCCGCATTCCTTCTGCATTGGCAATTACAACCGGCTTGCCACCCTCCATGACAGCCACCACGGAGTTTGTTGTACCTAGGTCAATGCCGACTACCTTGCCCATGCGTGATTTTCTCTCCTCTCGGTTTTGGTGCCTACTCAGCTTTTCGACTTTACTTCTCCTATATA
>DATNQP010000590.1:0-4049 GCA_036703965.1 Leptolyngbyaceae cyanobacterium | reverse complement strand
TCCCAACACAATTGTCGTGAATGTGGTTGGGGAAGTCACAAAACCGGGTGCCATCCCAGTGCCACCCAACACCCCCTTGAATCAAGCCGTACTGGCTGCCGGTGGATTTAACAATCGCGCCCGTAAGAGTACAGTTGAGTTGATTCGCCTCAATCCTAATGGTTCGGTTATCAGACGAACAGTCTCGGTGGATTTGGCTCAGGGAATTAATGAGGATACTAACCCCACCCTGCGTAACAACGACGTGGTCGTCGTCAATCGCTCTACCATTGCTAGGGTATCGGATACCCTAAGCACTGTGTTGACTCCTATTGGGAGCTTTTTCTCGTTTTTTAACTTTTTGAGAATCTTCCAGTAACTGCCAAGGAGTCATTTCGTGGGCTAGCCCCCTCTCTTCCCCAAGCTCGACGCCCTAACCCCCAGCCTCTTCTCGGTCAAGCCCTACTACTTGGGACTGAACCCCTTTCCAGAACAGTTATCCTCTGATACTATTTCTTGATTCGGCTGCTACATTTAGTGTTAGTAGTGTTAGCTCTCTTCCAAGCAGTAGGTTAGCCTTGACGCAGCAGGGTGCTCTCTTGAGCAAGTGCAAAGCTTAACCCAGTGCAGCAGGACGTCTATCTTTGTCCTTCCCACTAGCTCCCCTGATTGAAGAGGGCGAGGGGGAGTTGCAACATAAGTACTCAGTTTGTTGATCTGGCTGTAAACTGGTATGACTTCCCCGCCTTCTAACTTTATGAGTACTATCATCATCGGCATACCTGATACAGAATTAGACAAGCGAACAGATTTTTCTGACAGCTCTCAATCAAACCAATAAGTCCAGGGGGCAAGATGGAGACGAGCAATATTCAAGAGTCATTACTGCATAACAAGAATGGGAAGCGTTTGCCCCCACCGCCGCTCATCTATCAGAATCAACTTCCGGAAAAAGAGCCGGATGAGCTAAATCTTCGGCAACTGTTGACCGTGATTCGGCGTCGTGCATTAGTAATTGGTGGTGTGGCGATCGCAGTAACATCTGCCATCAGTTTCTGGACCTTCAGTCAGACGCCAAAGTACGAAGGCAGATTTCAGCTACTGGTAGAGCCGGTCACAGCGGAAGGGAATTTAGACAAACTAACGCAAAAACTTGGTGAAAACAGCGTTCCCACTTCCACTCTGGATTACCCAACGCAAATTCAGGTCTTACGCAGCCCTAATTTGATGTCGCCCATCCTTGAGGAGATAAAAAAGTACTATAGCGATGTCGAATACGACTCTTTGATCAGTGGGAATCAGCTGACAATTAACCGCCTGGAAGAAACAAAAATTTTAGAAGTCCGTTATCGCGATACAGACCCAAAAAAAATTCAAAAAGTCTTACACGAGGTAGCCAGAGGTTATCTCCGGTACTCGCTCCAAGAGCGACAAATTAACTTAAGACAGGGAATTCAGTTCGTGGACAGCCAGTTGCCTCAACTGCGCGATCGGGTAGACAAACTCCAGGGACAACTGCAAGCGTTTCGACAGCAGAACAACCTCCTCGATCCAGAAAGTCAAGCGAAACAGCTGTCTGATCGGGTGAGCGCGGTTGAGCAACAGCAATTGGATACTCAGGTAAAGTTTAGAGAAGCTCGCTCCCTTTATGCAACACTCTCATCGCAGCTGGGGTTATCACCGAATCAGGCGATCGCGACGGTGACTCTCGGTGAAGCCCCGCGCTACCAACAGTTACTCAACCAGTTGAAAGAAATTGAAGCCAAGATTGCCAAGGAGTCAGCACGCTTCACAGAAGAAAGTCCAATGATTCAGGGACTACGTAGCCAACAGCAAAATCTCATGCCCCTGCTGGAGGAAGAATCTCGAAACGTACTGGGAACAACCTTGGGAGAGGCTGGTGTCACCAATGATTCACCGAGTGCAATTCGCTTGCAGCTGACAGAACAACTGGTGAATGCGGCTAACCAAATACAAGTTTTGCAAGTGCGACAAAACGCAATCAGTCAGGCACAACGAAGCCTCAACCTGGAAGTGAAGCAAATGCCGGTGATTGCTCGTCAGTACACCGATTTTCAGCGGGAACTCACTGTGGCAACAGAGAGCTTAAACCGCTTTTTGGCAGTTCGAGAGAACCTCCAAATTGAAGTGGCTCAGAATGCACTTCCCTGGCAGATTATTTTGAAACCCAAACGACCTGAAGTTCCCATCTCTCCCAATACTCCAAGGAACATGCTTTTGGGAGCGATCGCGGGCTTGTTATTGGGTACGGGAGCTGCCTTGTTGGTAGAGCGCTTAGACAATGTGTTCCACTCCCCAGATGAGCTAAAAGAACGCACAAAACTGCCACTACTCGGCGTTATTCCCTACCACAAACAACTCAAAGCTTTGACGCCAGTGGTAACCCTTGCAGAGATAATGCCTGCTGACAAACCCCCAAGCGACAAGAAAAATCGTCACAAGCCACAATGGTATAAAGCTTCTCCGTTTTTAGAATCTTTCCGCTCTTTGCATACCAATATCCGCTTTCTTGGAAGCGATACGCCAATCCACTCTATTGTGGTTAGCTCAGCCACACCAGCAGACGGCAAGTCTACCATTTCCGTCCACCTTGCTCAAGCCGCTGCTGCAATGGGTCAGCGAGTACTGCTGGTAGATGCAGACCTGCGGCGTCCTCAGGTACACAAAATATTGGGTCTAGAAAACGAGTTTGGACTAAGCAATGTCATTGCCACCGGAGTCACAGCCAAACAGGTAATCCAGCGATTGCCGATGTGGGATCACCTTTATGTATTAACTGCCGGTCAGATGCCACCTGACCCAACCAGGCTCCTCTGCTCTAAGAAGATGCAGTACTTGATGGAGCAATTCCACGCGGTTTTTGACCTTGTTATTTATGACACACCACCAGTTTTAGGACTTGCTGATGGCCGACTTCTGTCCGCTCACACAGATGGCGTTGTCATGGTAGCAGGATTAGGCAAGACTGACCGCTCAGTTCTAATGGAAGCCTTAGATGGAATGAAAGTTTCGAGTACCACTGTCTTAGGTATTGTTGCCAATGGTGTGAAGGGCTATACAACCAGCTCCTACTATCACTACCAGCATTACTATGCCCCTGAGTCAGAAGTCCTCAAAGCGAAAAAGCTTTTGCAGAAAAGAATGGATTAACCAGAAGAAGTAGGGGGTAGGGGGGAATGTCCCCTGCCTCTTACTTGACTAAGAATTCAGGAGTCAGGGAGCCAGGAGTCAGAAGGACAGGTGTGTGACTGGCTCCTGAAGCAGTGGTGACTCGCTAAATCTGCGGCTACAAAATCGACGCAATCTCTTGACGGAAAGCCAACCAAGCCGTTACTGATGCTGGGTCAGATGCGGCTCCTTTTTGCAACAGAATCACACCATCGTTGAAACCAACAATGCCGTACTCCTGATTCCCAAGCACTCGGTCAATCAGAGAAGCGATCGCTTGTAGCAGACGACGATCCTCCTTAAAAGCCACTTGATACTGTTGCAGCTGCCACAGGTCAGCAATGGCATAATCCACAGTCACAACTTGCTGGTCATCGTTGCGTAGCTGTAATGCGGGCAAGCGAATGATTTCACGACGGCTAGAAAGATGCGGCACGATGTAGGTGGTAGCCGCCACACTGGCAGCGGGTGGAATCTTAGCGAGCAAAGAGTTCATTTGACCCACATGCGCCCACTGTCGTGTTAGAGAAATATGTACCCAAGGCTGAAAGGAATCGGGTAAGAGGAAATAAAAAGTCCGATTGGAATTGCTGGAAGTAAATGAAAATAACAGGGAAATACACAGGCAAATGATCCAGAAGCGCCGGAACGAAGGGGAAAGAGTTTTGGGTTTTGCGTGTTGACTCTTGGGTCTTAAGTCTTTTCCAAATCTCTGCCCTGACCACCAGAGAATTGCCCCGTAAAATAGTCCGGGAACTACGGTCATGGCATAGCGAATGGTAATCGACAGAACGGACTGTCCCTGACCTAAAAACAGCTTAAGTAGGGGAAATCCAGCTATTGTCCAGGCAGCAGGAGAAACGGCTGGCACAAAAGCTAAG
>DATNQP010000589.1:0-2956 GCA_036703965.1 Leptolyngbyaceae cyanobacterium | reverse complement strand
GTTGCATTATCCCAACTGACGGAGATGTTATAGTCTCGCAGTTCAATCGCTTGGACATACACTACACCCCGGTATTGAACGCGGCGAACATTAGGGACAGTTGTCAAATCGATTCCCAGCCGATCCACTAAGTCAATGGGGATGTAGGCATTGTTATTAATGACAATGCCCCGTTCGCCATACGTTTGATTATTAATATTGATGTTGGCGGGGCGATAAGTGGTATCTGTGCCATTCGATGACCCGGTACCTGAGACAGCACGACTCCAGGCGGCAAGTCCATCTGCAAGACCCAGAGCCATGTCGCGGCGTCGATTCTGAATTAAAAACCGATCGTCTGGGTTACTGAGAAACCCAACTTCCATTAGGAGCGAGGGGAGAGTGGTGTCGCGGCAGAAGGAGATACGCCCGATGCCTGTAGCGGTGTCTGGCTTAGCTCCTTGGTTGGGGAGTTGGGGAAGGCGTCGTATTAGAGCCAGCAGCATTAGGTCGGCATGGTTCTTGCGCTCGACGTTGTTAGCAATATAGAAGACAGTGGCTCCTCGGACATTGGGATTGGAAAAGGCATCGGCATGGATTTCTAGCGCCACGTCGCCGGGGCGAGCACGGGAATTAATCCATTGGATAGTCTGGCTTAAGCTCAGGTCATCGGGGACAGAGAGTACTTCAAACCCCCGCGATCGCAACTCTGGCACTACCTGGTCACGCAGCAAAATCATCTCTTGGGCTTCAGTCGTGCCAGCGACGACCGACCCTGGGTCACGACCACCTTGTTCTATACCCCCGTGACCTGCTGAAATAAATATTCGTCCCATGTGAGATCTTCCGCCCCTAGCGCTCTTATCCACTGAATATCACGCATCCAGCATAAGAATTTTAGTTCTACTGGGGGTAATCCTGCTAATTAGATGAGTATGGCTTCCAGAAAGCCCAGAAATTGGTAGCGATCGCACCTCTTCACCCCTGCCTACAGAAAAGTGACAATGGAACTGATTGTATTTTGATATTGGCTGAATTCTGAGTAATGCAAATCCCCCGCCTGCATCCAGACACAATTGAGGAAGTCAAGCAACGAATTGACATTGTTGATGTCATCTCAGAGCACGTCGTCTTACGCAAGCGCGGAAAGGACTATCTAGGCTTGTGTCCGTTCCATGAGGAAAAAACACCCAGTTTCAGTGTCAGTCCTACTAAGCAGATGTACTACTGCTTCGGCTGCAATGCGGGTGGGAGTACGATTACATTCCTGATGGAACTGGGTAAGCAATCCTTCAGTGATGTTGTCCTTACACTAGCGCAGCGCTATCAGGTGCCGGTGCAAACCCTAGAGCCAGAACAGCGCGGTGAATTGCAGCGTCAATTGTCGCTAAGAGAGCAATTGTACGAGATTCTGGCACTGGCAGCCCAGTTCTATAAACACGCTCTGCGGCAACCGCAAGGACAGCAGGCTCTCACGTATTTGCAAGTCCCTCGGCGTTTGAGTGAGGAAACAATTCAGCAGTTCCATCTAGGGTATGCACCAGCGGGTTGGGAAACCATCTACAGATACCTAGTTGAGCAGAAAGGCAAGCCTGTGCAGCAGGTGGAGCAAGCTGGATTGATTAAGCCTCGGAAGGAGGGGGGTGGTTATTATGATCGCTTCCGCGATCGCTTAATCATTCCCATCCACGACTCTCAGGGACGGGTGATTGGCTTTGGTGGCAGAAGTTTGGGTGATGATCTGCCTAAGTATCTTAACTCTCCTGAAACCGAGTTGTTTGATAAAGGCAAAACCCTATTTGCTCTTGATAAAGCCAAGGACGCAATTACTAAACAAGACCAAGCTGTAGTAGTGGAAGGATATTTTGATGCGATCGCTCTTCATGCTGCTGGTATAACAAATGTCGTTGCTTCACTTGGCACTGCTCTCAGCCAAGAGCAAGTACGACAACTATTACGCTATACCGAATCCAAGCAAATTGTCCTAAACTTCGATGCTGACGCGGCTGGAACGACTGCTTCGGTTCGGGCGATTGGAGAAATTGCCCCTCTCGTCTACGGAGGGCAAGTCCAACTACGAGTTCTCAACCTCCCGGATGGTAAGGACGCCGATGAATTTCTCAAAGGACGCGGGGACGGTGCTAAACAATACCGACAGCAATTAGCGGCTGCCCCCTTCTGGCTAGACTGGCAAATTCAGCAACTCCTGATTGGTCAAGACCTCAAGCAAGCTGACCAGTTTCAGCAAGTCGCTCAAAGCATGGTGAAGTTACTCAACCAACTGGACGACATCAACAAAATTAGCTATTACATCAACCACTGTGCCCAACTACTCAGTCAGGGGCAAACAAAACTGGTACCGCTACTCATCGAAAATTTACAGGCTCAAATCAAGAAGCCACTGGCAACTGCCGCCAAAAAATCACAACCTCGGTCACCCAATCAGAAAAACGAGCACTCCCATCCCAACTTACCCGTCAGTTCAGAACAGGACCTTCTAGAACAAGCCGAAGCTTTACTGTTACGCATCTACCTCCACTGCCCTGAATATCGGCAGGCAATCATTGACAGTTTGGAAGCACAAGATTTGCTATTTAGCCTCTCCCATCACCGATTTTTGTGGCAGCAAATATTAGAACTGCAACCAGCCGTCCAAGCGTCCCGTCAGACACTTGACCCACTAATCTCACTTCTGCAAGAACGTACCCTTAAATTTCCCAATGAAATGGCTCAGGTGGCTCACCTGTTTCATCTAGACGAGAAGAGGCAAGAAGACCTTGTCCGTACACCTCTACTAATTCGAGCTGCCGCAGCCTGTCTTGAGAAGGTCACGTATGAAAAACATCGACGTTATTGTCTTGAGCAGTGGCAAAAGCTTGACCTCGCCGCTGATTTGCAACGCAAGGAGTACTACTCGCAGGAGTTCTACGAGGCAGACCAGCGGATTAGGGAATTAGAGCAACTACGCCAATTCAAC
>DATNQP010000588.1:0-1811 GCA_036703965.1 Leptolyngbyaceae cyanobacterium | reverse complement strand
GATTACCTCAAATAAAGCATCAGCCGCCTCATCAGTGCCCAAGCGTCCTAGTGCGATCGCCGCTTGCTGGCAAACCTCTCGATTGAAGTCATAGAGTAGCGGTTTGAGCCGATTAAGCAGGTCTAATTCTTCGCCAAGATCTGACCGCAAACTCAGACCAATCACCGCTTCCTTCCTTACAGTTGCCGCCGGGTCATCCAAAGCATTGAGGAGAACGGGTGGAACTCTGGAGTCATGGAAGCTGCTGAGGGCTTCAATGGCAGTGGACCGCACTGACACTTGAGGATCGTTAACGACACTCAGCAAAGGGGCAATAATTTCTGGACGGCGGATTTGGGAGAGTGACGTCGTCGCCAACAATCGCGACTCTGGATCGGCTAACAAACCTGTTAGTGCCTCAACTGCCGAGTCTCCCAGACTTGCCAAGGCGGCGGCTGCCATTGTGGATAACTCTTCATCCTCAGCGGTTTTGAGCAAATCTACCAAGGTGGTAATCACTGTGGGATGGTTAAATTCTCCCAGGATACGACCTGCAAACCAGCGTAATTCTAACTCCGCCTCGTCATCTTGCAGAATTTCAATCAGTGGTGCGATCGCGATCGCTCCCAGCTTAGGAAACAGCTTCGCTACGTCCCACCGTTCCTGAAAATCACCGGCTTCGAGGACATCTAACGCCAGGTTCAGTACCTGTTCTAAATCGGTATCATTTAGCGGCGCTGACTCACTACCTGCATCTGTGGCGTTCTTACCGAGTGGCAGATGCTGCAAGTGTTGATTGAGCAATGACCAATTTCCCTGCTGTGCCGCCGCTGTAGCTTGTTCTAAAACATTTGACATTATCTAAAGTTTTGAGTTGAAAGGTCTAGCTATTATTAATATTGAATCCATAGCAGACTTCAGATGGACAGCACCCAGCCAAAATGGCGGTTTTATTTCTTCACAGGAATATTTATCTTTTTTGTAGGGACTTGTTTATTCCTGACACGACTCGATCAAGCTGTCGCTAGTCCATCCTCTGTGAGTGGGGTAGCGTCTCTCAGGGAAATGGCGCAACAGTCTGTTCCTTATGAACGCGCCCTAACCAATGGTAAGCCCACCCTAGTTGAGTTTTATGCGGACTGGTGTACTAGCTGCCAGTCATTGGCTCCAAGCATCAGCAAGTTCCATGAGCAGTATGGTTCGCAAGTGAACTTTGTCATGCTCAATGTTGATGAACCCCAATGGAGCTACCAGCTTCAACAGTATCAGGTCAAGGGAGTACCCCAATTTTTTTTCATACGGCCTGATCTTACGGTAGTTAAGACCTTGGTTGGCAGGGTGCCAGAACCCATACTCGCCCAGCTATTGGATCAGCTGGCAAATCCCACCTGATCATGAGCAATTGAGTGAATTCGCAAGGATAGTCTCCCAGCTTATTTTATCTTTAAAATATCCTTCTTTAAGTTTTCCTACTTTTCCTACTTTCCCTACTTTTTTAATGTATTTAAAGAATGTTAAAACAAATTAAATCAATTGCACGATTTCACTGAATGTGATAGCTTACAAGTTATATCAATTAACTCAATTCATCCTTAGGATAATGAGCGAACAAAATTCTCAAAATACTCAAATAATTCCCACCAACCTAGATGCTTTAAGCTTCGATAGTTTTGAACGCAGCACTTGGGATATCGTATGCGTTGCTCCAGTACGCACCATTGTCAGACGTGAAGAGGAAATCGTACTGATTCGGAGAGTCAGAAAGGTTGAAGAAATAGACGCAAGTCCAGCTTGTCCCATAAACACCGTTCAAGTATCGGGAGTTCAGCAAG
>DATNQP010000587.1:0-5641 GCA_036703965.1 Leptolyngbyaceae cyanobacterium | reverse complement strand
GCATAATCAGGGTTTGCGACGATCGCTGAAGCTGTTAAGTCAGCAGTATTCTGACCTCCAGATTGTCACTCTGGATGCCAACAGGCTTTATCGAGACGCGATCGCTAATCCGGCAGCGTTTGGCTTTACCAATGTCATCAGTGCGTGTCTGTCTGGCTCTCGCGCCTGTAGTAATCCAGACCAGTTTTTGTTCTGGGATGGCATTCATCCGACGACTGCGGCTCACCGTATCTTGGGAGAGGCTGCGTTTTCGGCGATTCAAGACGGAGGGATGGTCAATTCTCGTCCGGTAGTGCTGAAGTAAACTACTCTAGATCGCCGGTTCAGTAATAAAAACCTAACCCCCCAACCCCCTTCCCTACAAGGGAAGGGGGGAGAAAGAATTCCCCTCAGGAGCATCGGGGAGGGCTTTTTCTAGCATTACTGAATCGATGTTCTAGATCGCCGGTTCAGCCAGCTTTTCTCAATTCTTCCTTGAGCATCCGCTGATAAATCCCTGGCAAGTACCCCGTCATCGCATTGTCTTCTATCCCATAACCCAGACTCGTCCAAGTTCCGGAAAGCCTGCGCAACACTGAATTTAACTTGCCTTTCCGTAGTTGTTGTGAAATATCGACGCCCCAGGCTTGCTTGTCCTTTAGCCACGAGTAAACCACTGCATCCTGATATTCCGGCTCAAAGCTGTAGGACTGCCAAAATAGAAAACCAGAAGGACCAGGATGATAGCGTTTTGCCATCTTATCCCAGGTTGTGTTGATAAACTGATACCGTCCCGCTGCCGTTGTACAATTGCCAACATTGGGACCGGCAACAATTGGGACACAGCGCTCAGGATGACGGCTCAAATCCCAGACATGCTCACCGCCGTAGAGAAGTGAGTACGGGCGGGGGTCATTTGCCTCACTTGCCGTGATTGTTCGCATTAGGGCGCGAATGTAGGGGTCGCCCCCCTTCATCACCAGTGGCGGTGTGCCGTAGGCGCTTTTCGGATAATTAGAGAGCGATCGCTCTGCTAACTGTCCTCCATACATATCTAGTAGCAATATCGTTAACGCCAAGGCACCGATGCTAGCAAGTAGATTCTTCAAGGTGAATTTATGGAAAATCTCTTGTGGGAGTTTTGAGCTTATAGACTTCTGTAAGGCTGATGGACGTAGCAAGTTCAATAATCCTCACACATCTCCAAAAATGGCGTTAGTGTTAGCTTCCACAAGGCATCCTTCACTTCAGCATGCTCAAGAGAGCTTATCCCTTGCCACCCCTCAGAGCACACTAGCAAATAGCTGATCCCAGCTCTTTTCATTAGACGGCTCTGGTTTGGCAACCACTTCTACAATTTTATTCCGAGCCTCTGGTTGCGTCAGTGCCTCGACGCAAACTTGTGCCACCTTCCTGCGAGGGATACTTCCGTCAAACAGGGTATCGGCAGATGACATCACAATCGGGTCTGGGTTATCTTCATTTTTGAGACCCCCCGGTCGCACAATCGTATAGGTTAAGCCGCTTTTCTGGAGGTACTCCTCTGCTTGCTTCTTCCATACTAGAATTAGCCAAAACAGGTTGAGCGGATGGAAAAATTGGGATACACATAGTGAGGAAACCATGACAAAATGGTCCATTCCCTTGCTCTTGGCAACATCTACTAGATTTTTGGTGCCTTCGTAGTCCACTTTGTAGGGGCCAGTTGGGTCAAGGCTAGGGCTGGCACCAGTAGCGGATAGGAGTACAGTACTATCTCCGATGGCAGCACCGAGACTCTCTGGCTTCAACACGTCACCCACTACTAATTCCGCCTCAGCTGGCAGAATTTCTTTCGCTTTCTCCAAGTTTCGCACCAAAGCCCGAACAGGAATATTGCGTTTAACCAGCTCTTGTACAATCCGGCGTCCTGTCTCGCCTGTTGCTCCGGCTACAAATGCTTTCATCCCTATCTCTCCGTAAAACACGCATGGTTGACCAAGAGATTCACAAGCTATGCTGAGTGAGCAAGAAATTCTCTCTTTTGGCAGTCAACTTTAACTCTTCAATTGTATGAACTTTATAAAGATGTACTCGTCTTTACCGTAAATCGGAAAAACTAAAGTGAGAATTTGAACCTCAAGTGGGAATCTTGAACCTAGGCGAAAGGCAACCAATACAGGGGAGCTTAAAAATGCATTCGCAATTTGTTGACCATCAAGCGATTGAACTAGACCAAGCACATTTGCAGGCTAAATCAAGTTTTGTAGAGACTGACACTTCAGTGACACAATCACCATTATCGACCAGTGAACCCACTCAGTTTCACAGTCGTTTCCAAGACTGTATGGAGATGTATGCTGAAGCGTCACGAGTTACTGCCTATCTAGATGCCCACCAGGATTGGTTTTGCCGCTGCGCCCACCCAATGAAGGTGGAACCGATTCGAGAGAATGGTTACGCTTTGATGATTGGGAGTTTCGGAGCATTTGGCTACGAGGTGGAGCCTAAAATTGGTTTGGAACTGCTCCCTCAAGACAACGGAATCTATCGAATTCGGACGATCCCTATCCCAGATTACGTCCCTCCAGGCTATGACGTTGACTTCCAGGCATCTCAATCATTTGTGGAAGTCCCAACAAGTGAGTATTTTCAGGAGCCTGACGCAGCCCAGCTACCACCGTCCATCACCCGTGTTGAGTGGGATCTTGACCTGAAGGTCGCTCTACGGTTTCCTAAGTTTATCCACAAACTGCCTCAGTCTTTAATTCAAAGTACAGGCGATCGCATTTTGTGCCAAGTTGTGCGACAGGTTTCCCGGCGCTTGACTTACAGAGTACAAGAAGACTTTCACTCCAGCCTGGGTATACCTATGCCCAAAAAATTTAAAAAGCGCTGACTACTCAGCGCTCATTTGCAGGCAGCTCAGCATGTCGGTGGAAATAAACATTGTTGGTTTTAGTGATTGGGGATTAGGGACTCCGAAACGTCCCCAGTCCCTAGTCCCTAGTCCCAAAAACGACAAGTTGTGTTTAATTACGCCTAGCTGCTTACATCTTGCTCACAATCCGTTGCACAATTTGTACACCTGTTACAGCCTGCCAACCAAATAATCCCAAAAGAACGACATTAAGCGCAATGTGGGTAAAACGTGCCCAGTTTTGCCCTTTCTGCATAAACGGAGAAAGAGCAGCAGACGTTGCAATCAGTCCTGTCATGCCTAATCCTGCCAAAAGGTGAGAGCCGACAAAGAGTTTGCCATTGTTGATGTAGGTAACGCCCATGCCGATTAGTGTGGTAACGACCATCAATGCTAAAAGCAATGAACCGATTTGGTAGTGCCGGACATTAAACTTACCCTTGATCAGCTCTTTCTTGACTTCTCCATCGGCATATCTGGTACGTTGAACCTGAATGCCCAGATAGAGAGCATAAATAGTCATTGCTAGCAGTATCCACATTATCGTGGGGTGAATAAATTGGGACCAGGTTTTAACTGAATCCGGGATTACGAGGTTCATAGTATTCAAGAGAGCGATTTAAGGAGCTTGATAAAACTTAACTTACCATAGCTATCGTTTTCTCTGAAGTCTGAGCTGCATAAACCACATCCCCCCCTGGAGCTACTTCTCAAAGCGCTGATTTGACGGTAAGTTGACAGATGCGGTCTTGATGAGGCTTCAAAGATGATCTCAGACAAAGACGTTTTACTGCTAAAAGCGGCTCAAAGTGGCAACTTCAATCAAATACCAGTAATCCTTGCTCAGGGAGCTAATGTGGATGCTACAGATCGAGATGGCACCACAGCATTGATGTTTGCTGCCCAACAGGGTTATACCGAGATTGTTCGACTGCTCAAAGATGCGGGTGCAAATCTCAATCTGCCGAGAAAACGATATGGTCTGACGGCTTTAATGCTGGCAGCTGCCGAAGCGCGGGTTGATGTTTTGCATACCCTGGTTGCGGCTGGTGCTGATGTCAACGCTAAGAACGATGATGGCAGCACAGCGCTGATGATTGCGGCGCACAAAGGTCATCTAGTGGTAGTACAACTCTTACTGGGTGCAGGTGCCGATGCTAATGTTCAAGACAAGGATGAAGATACTGCCTTGAAACTGGCAGCTCAGGAAGGACACGCCGATGTTCTGAAAGCCTTGCTAGAAGCTGGTGTAGACCCCACGGTTGGGGTGGAAGCCTTAAGTTTAGCCGCCAGTGAAGGTCACACTCAGACAGTACAAGTTTTGTTAGAGCAAGGGGTGAGTGTAGACGCCGTCAATCTGGATGGTAGAACGTCTCTGATGCAGGCAGCTGAGCTAGGGTATTTATCGGTCGTCCAGCTGTTGTTAGCTAACGCGGCTGATGTCAACGCTCAAGACCAAGACGGTGAAACAGCCCTAATTTTAGCGGCTGACCAAGGTCACCTTGATGTTGTGCAAGCATTACTCAATGCTGGTGCTGAGGTGAATCTCCAAAACCTGGCAGGAGAGACAGCGTTGATGGCGGCGGCGGCTGGAGGTCATACTGACGTTATCACAGCTTTACTTGACGCTGGTGCTGATATCAATGCCAGGAACAAAGAGCAGGAGATGGCTTTACATTTAGCGGCTGTGGAAGGTCATGCTTGGACAGTGGATGCTCTTCTCCAGCGGGGGGCTAATGTCCACGGCAGAAATAAGCTGGGTGACACGGCTTTGATGCTAGCGGCATTGCACGGTCACACAGAGATTGTCGAGGCTCTGCTGCAAAAAGGAGCTGAATTTAAGGCTACAAACCTGGGTGAAACAGCTTTAACCCTAGCCGCCTCTCAGGGTCACGTAGAAACTGCTAAGGTTTTGCTAGAGGCTGGCGCGGATGCCAATCGGCGATATGCTGACGGGAAAACAATTTTGATGAAGGCAGCTGACCAGGGCGACATTACTCTCATGCAACAGTTATTGAACGCTGGTGCAGAGGTAAACTTCATTGATAATGCTGGGGCTACGGCTTTGATGTGGGCTGCTCATCGGGGTTATACCGATGCGGTGCAAGTCTTGCTTAAGGCTGGCGTGGATGTAAATGTGAAAAACGAGGGCGGTTATACGGCTTTAATGATTGCTGAATTTAATGATTATCCCGAAGTTGTGCAACTGCTCAAAGCAGCTGGAGCGCAAGATTGAAATAAGCTGACCAAAAAAGTTGTTAGTTTTTCTATTCCTTCGCGATCGCTTCTTCACCTCTGCGACACGAGAGTAGTAGAAGAATCACGCGCGATCGCTCGGTTGGCGATCGCTTGTTTTCTAAGCACCACTAAGGAATTAGCCCCCAGTTGTCTTAACCTGTCGGATAATATGCTTAACAACCTGGGTCAATAATTGGGATGTAAACAGAAATGCCTGCACTTAAACTGCCTGATGGTCCCCAGACTCTATCATTGCTAGAGAAAATCCAGTGGATTACTAAGCCCTTGGAATTTCTTGAAACCTATGCCCAACGTTATGGTGAGATCTTCACCGTCCCGCTTGGTCTAGGGAGTGAACCGCTTGTATTAATTAGCAACCCTCAAGCGATTCAGGAGATTTTTACCACTAATCCAAAACAGTTAGACTCTGGTGAAGCAGCGGGTATTAAACTGCCTTTGCTGGGACAGCAATCATTGCTAGCGCTCTCCGGAGAGCGTCATCGGCGGCAGCGAAAGCTTTTGACT
>DATNQP010000586.1:0-8498 GCA_036703965.1 Leptolyngbyaceae cyanobacterium | reverse complement strand
GACCCGACGTTGCCAGCTTTCAGGAAACGATAGAAAATAGAGATAGCTAGCGTTGTAGTTGTTAAGCGTTATTGAGACGCTGGTAAGATAACCTGAGACTAGATTAAATACTAATTGGGATAGGTTAAGTAGCAAGCCGTGATGAATGCTTTATGGCCAAGATTTTTGAAGGCAGCTTACCGCAAAGAGCCAATTTCTAGCTTTATCGTTATTGTAGGAGCTGTAGATGCTGTAATTGGCGGCGTTGGTGAACGCTGGTCACTGCTAACTTTTGGACTGATGATGGTAGTGCTAGCTGTGGCACTCCGTTGGTGGCAAACCCAACGTAAAGAAGGTGAACTCTCTGAGCAGCCGGTCACTCATTTTCTCCCACCCGCTTCATCGCGGCCTGCTTTACCGATGCTAAGTGTTACTAAGCGTAAGCCACACCGATAAGCGATCGCTCTACTCGCATCGCTCTGTTTTGTTTCACAAATGTGCAACGAAAACAATGATGGGCAATCCTGCTGTCGATCACTACCTCAAGATTGGCGAAGTGGCTAGTTTCAGTGGCATGCCGGTGAAAACCATTCGCTATTACGAAGAGATTGGTCTTCTCACACCGGAAACAACGCGCTCTGAATCGGGTTACCGCCTTTTCGCCCCTACGGTTCTCAATCGGCTAGCATTTATTAGGCGATCGCAATCGTTAGGACTCAGCCTCAGTGAGATTCAAGAAATTCTAGAAGTCCACGACTCAGGGGATTTACCCTGCGGTGCTGTTAAGCAGCATTTGCTTCTCAAAGTTGAGGCAATCACTGAGCAAATCAAATCCCTGGAAATCCTTAAGTCTGAACTCTTGGGCTTACTTTCTGGCTGGCAAGAACAACCGCCCCACTATGCGATCGCTCAGACGATCTGCCCGAACATTCAACGGGTGAAGGGTGAGGAGTAAGGGGCGAGGGGTGCTCGCGTTATCGAGAAATGCCTCTAAAAAGAGTAACGTTATGAAACATCCCGCTCCCAGCTGTTGCAGATTTGGTAAACAGCTAGGTTTAATTAAACACAACATGTCGTTTTGGGGACTGGCGACTGGCGACTGGCGACAGGGCAAAGATTCCCAATCCCTAATCCCTAATCCCCAATCCCTAAAACTAACAATATTTATTTCCACCAACCTGCTTAAAAGACAGTTGGCTATTTTGGGAGTTATTGCTGCTGGACTTGCTGGACTCACCAGTGCTGCCTATGCGGGTCAGCGTCTGCCTGTCCCAATCGTTCCAAATCTCCCCCCTCCCCCCCCAGAACCAACACTCGACGTTGAACCCCTGCCACCCACGGCTGAGGCTTGGAGAAACCCTCAACTTGTTCGTACCCTTAAAGGTCATTCTGCACCTGTTGATGCTCTTACCTTCAGTCCTGATGGGACAATCCTGATCAGTGGGGGTAGCGAAAACGACGGTGAAATCAAATTGTGGTGGTTGAAAACAGGTAAAGAAATTGAAGACTTGCGGGCGCACCGAACGTCAGTGCTTGCCCTTGTCTTGAGTCCTGATGGAGAAACTCTGGCTAGCTCTGGCGAAGACGCAGGCGTCAATCTTTGGAATTGGAAAACAGGAAACTACACCCGTACTTTTCTAGAGCACTCCAGCAATGTTCTCTCTCTGGCAATGACGCCGGATAGTAAAACTTTGGTTACCGGCGGATTGGATGGTATTCGGATTTGGGATTTGAGGAAACAACGGCCCATTTATACTCTGGCACGTTTCGACAATCAAACGTATTCGCTTGCCGTTGACCCTGATGGATACATCCTGGCAAGTGGAGTTCGCAATGGCTCGATAAAACTGTGGAATTTGAGGACAGGACGACCACTGAGTACAATTCCCGGTCATACGGGTGCCGTCAGTGCAGTTGCCTTTACACCCGATGGTCAAACCTTGGTTAGTGGCAGTTATGACCGTACTATCAAAGTCCGGAACCTAAGAACTGGACAACTCAGATATACCCTTTCTGGACATACAGGGAGGATTCGAGCGATCGCAATCAATCCCGATGGAGAAACTCTCGCTAGTGCCAGCCGTGATGGTGTCCGACTCTGGAATTTGAAAACGGGTAAACTGATTGCTTTAGTGAATGCACATAAAGATTGGGCGCAATCGGTTGCTTTCAGTCGCGATGGACAGCTCCTTGCTAGTGGAGGATTTGATCGGACAATTAATATTTGGCAAGTCCCCTCAGTTGCACCGGCTCAATGAAAGGAGTTCAGAATGAACCCACCCATAAAGGGATAGGGTTTTAAGAAGGAACGAATTCTAATTTCTTATTTCGCCCACTATGCAGGCAAGAATTTTTACAAAAGGAGCCAGTCGTACTAGGCGAGTTCATTCTGAACTCCTGCAACTCCTGAATTCTGAACTTCTTCTTCGTAAAAGGCTTGCTCTCAACCTGTCGTGAAATGAAAACTTCAAAGCTACTTGGGCAGGCATACCTTTTAATTTTGCCTTTGACTGGCGGCATCCTGATGGGGCTAACACCCTCCCCTGTAGAGGCTTGGCCTTTAGCGTGGATTGCTCTTGTTCCCCTATGGTTCTTAGTCAAGAGTGGTCAGAGCGTTCGTCAGTGTGCTAGCTACGGTTTAGTCTGGGGCATTGGCTACCACGGCTTGGCACTGTCTTGGATTACCGGCATTCACCCGATGGATTGGATGGGAGTGCCGTGGCTTGCAAGTATTGCGATCGCACTTTTCTGCTGGACGTTCATCACTCTCTGGGGAGCTATCTTAGTTGCCGTCTGGGCAGCTTGTATATTCTGGCTTTTGGGTTCTTCCCCTCTTTCCAAGTTGAAGGTTCAAGGTTCACGAGATGACCTTCAACCTGCTAAAGAGCAACCTCCAACCCTAAAGAGGAGGGTGAATTTTAGGCTTAGTCAAAAGCCTAAAACCTTAGCTTTGGTAAGCATTCTTATTGGCACAGCCCTCTGGTGTGGTTTGGAGGCTTTCTGGAGCGCTGGTCCCCTGTGGTGGACTTCGCTATCTTATACTCAGAGTCCTCATAACCTGCCAATTTTGCACCTTGGTCAGCTCTCTGGTCCTTCGACGGTTACAGCCGCTATTGTGGCAGTGAATGGTTTAATTGCCGAAGCGTGGATTAGCTATCTCCATACTAGGGGCGCAAAAGGGTTGAAAGTTAGCAAGTTGAAAGCTGAAAGTTGGCAGGACAACCTGCAAGCTTCTAACCTTCAACCTGCAACCCTTGTAGGCATGGCGGCTCTCGCTTTGGTTGTCTTGCACCTAATCGGTTTTGGATTGTATAGCCGCCCATTAATTCAACCACCAGAGGCAGCATTGAAAGTAGGCATTATTCAGGGTAATATCCCTAACCGAATTAAGCTATATCCCGCTGGCTGGCGTCGTGCGATTGAAGGTTACACCACTGGCTACGAGACTTTGACCCAGGAAGGTGTTGATGCAGTTCTGACTCCGGAAACGGCTTTGCCCTTCTTGTGGGATGAGCTGGTTCGCAATCAAAGTTCCTTCTACTCAGCAATCTTGGATAGGGGCGTCCTTGCCTGGGTGGGAGCATTGGGACAAGAAGGGACGAGTGTCACGAATAGCCTATTTACTGTCACTGGCAGGGGTGAGACGTTCAGCCGTTATGACAAAGTAAAGTTAGTACCGTTGGGGGAATATATTCCTTTTGAGCAAGCTTTAGGACATTTAGTTGACCGCCTTTCTCCTTTAGATGCCCATCTCATTGCCGGTAGGTCAAACCAACTCTTTGAGACGCCTTTTGGTCGTGCGATTGTTGGTATCTGTTACGAGTCAGCCTTCGCCAAGCATTTCCGGCGTCAGGCAGCGGCTGGGGGTCAGTTCATCCTCACGGCATCTAACAATGCCCACTATAGTGAAACGATGCCAGCCCAGCACCACGCCCAGGATGTGATGCGGGCAATTGAAACGGAGCGGTGGGCAGTTCGAGCCACTAATACCGGCTATTCCGGTATCGTAGACCCCCACGGCCGAACGCTGTGGCTATCTGGGATTAACACCTATGAAATTCATGCCGCAACCATTTACCGACGGCAAACGCAGACTCTCTATGTACGCTGGGGAGATTGGCTGACGCCGGTTTTATTGGGGTGCGCCGGGTTATCGTGGTTTGTTTTTAACAGCAGATGAACGCATATATCTTATGGAAAATTGAGGAGTTTCACGCCCGAAATAAAGCAATTAACGGGAGTGGAATCTTGCCAGTGCCGAAAAGTAAGTCTGTCTAGCGATTTACTCTCAACTCTGGTGTAAATACATTTAGTGGAGAAGTAACATTCTCATTTAATGAAGGTATACCAACAGATTTTGATTCTTTTGCTTTTATTGTTCCGACTGGAAATACTCTTGAGTCAATTACAGTTGATATTTCATTAATACCTGGAGGTTCTGGTATTTTTAATAGAACTGTATATTCAATTGACCAAAATTTTTCTCCACAAGAAATTCCTATTCCTTCTATGAATTTGAGTTTATTTACATCATTAATCCCATTAGAAAATGGTTTGTTTGCATTAGAAAATCTTGGACTTGTTGGAGAGTTAACTGAAGGACAGTTTCAAACCGCTGCGTATACCTTTTCTCTTAATATTGTGGAACCGGAATCTATTCCTGAACCTAGTGTATTTATGGGACTCATTTTTTCAAGTTTGAGCTTTTTGCTTAAAAAAAGAAGATAAAGTTTAAGAAAATATTTGGCTTTTCAGTACTTAGGGGGCGTCCAAAAACAAATCCATCGTTTGTAGGGAAGGGGGTTGGGGGGTTAGGTTTTTATTAGTGAATCGGTGTTCTAGGAGGGGTTTCTAGCATTTATGCACTCTCGTGTTTGTAAAAAACCGGAATCTCAATAAAGAACTCTGTCCCTTGTCCGGGTGCTGAATCACACCACAATTGCCCGCCATGTTTGTCAACCACAATTTGGTAACTTATGGATAACCCCAAGCCTGTTCCTTGTCCAACTGGCTTAGTCGTAAAAAAAGGGTCAAATATCCGCTGCTTGACCGCCTGAGTCATCCCTGGTCCATTATCAGCAATTCGGATTGTTACCCACTGCTGATTTCCTTTTGACAAGCCGTTAAAGTCAGAATTGCTCACCTCAGTGCGAATCCGAATTGTGCTGCGATTTTGTTGTATTTCCTCTGGCGTTAGCGTTAGCGATAGCGATAGCGATAGCGAAGCGTTAGCGACATTAGGAGCGTCAGCACTTCCATAGAAGGATTGCTGAGAATTGTAATCTTCCAGAGCATCAATCGCATTGGTAAGAATATTCAGAAACACTTGGTTAATTTGTCCTGCATAGCACTGCACCTTGGGTAGGGAGCCATACTCTTTGAGAACCTGAATTACTGGGTGTCCTGCTTTGGCTCTGAGGCGATTTTGCAAGATTAACAAGGTATTATTGATTCCCTCATGAAGCTCGACGGATTTGATTTCCGCCTCACCTAGACGGGAAAAGTTACGCAGCGATACCACAATCTCACGGATGCGGTCAGCGCCAATCCTCATTGAAGAAAGTATTTTGGGTAAATCTTCAACTAAAAAATCTAAATCAATCGCTTCCATTTCAGCTTGAATCTCTGGCACTGGGTGAGGATAGTGCTGTTGATAGAGGTGCACTAGCCGCAACAAATCTTGGGTATATTCGCTAGTTGGGGTGAGATTGCTGTAGATGAAGGTAACGGGGTTATTAATTTCATGAGCAACACCCGCCACCAATTGACCTAGACTAGACATTTTTTCTGTGTGGAGCAGTTGAGATTGCGCCTGCTGGAGTTCTTGCAGTGCTTGCTCTAGTTGTTGAGCTTGTTCTCTAGAGCGAGCTTCTGATTGCCGCAGGGCTTGATGGGCTTGCTTGTGCTCAGTAATATCACGCGCAATGCCAATTAAGTACAAAATTTTGCCATCAGCGTCTTTTGAAACTGAGACATTGGATGTATGCCACCGCCAACTGCCATCCTGATGTTTTACTCGATATTCAATTCCTGCCTGCTTGTGAGCTGTCTCGACCACTTTGTTCAAGACAGATAAACACATTGGTAAATCCTCTGGATGAACGAAGGCTGGAAAAGGCTTTCCTTCAACCTCTGAGACATCATGACCCAAAATATCAGTCCAATTGGGAGAAACATAAGAGAATATCGCCTCTGCTGTCAGTGAGTAGATAATGTCATTGGCGTTTTCCACAAACCCACGGAATCTTGCTTCACTTTGACGTAGTGCTTCCTCTGCCTGCTTGCGTTCATTGATGTCTTCTACTGTGCCAAACGTGAACTGGATTTCGCCTTGAGCAGACCGGATAGCTGAAACTGTCAGGCGGCCCCAAAACAAGTGACCATCCTTTTTAATAAAGCGCTTCTCCATCTGGTAGTAGTCACGTTTTCCTGCCAATAGTTGTTGGTAAAGTGCTAAATCTACCACCGCGTCATCTGGATGAGTGTAATCGACCAGAGACATAGTCAGAAGCTCTTCTGGGCTGTAGCCAATTATTTTGTGTAGGGCGGGATTACTCGCGATTAGCTGTCCTGCTAAATCAACGACGCCCATACCGATTGCGGTCTTCTCAAAGATTGCCCGGAATTGATGCTCACTGGTTTGAAGAGCATCCTCTGACTCCTGACATGTCTTTCGGGAAGTTTCACTGATCGCAATTTCTGTTTGCAAACGCTCAATTGTATTCCTTAATTCAACGGTACGTTTCTCTACGTGAATTTCTAGCTCTTTATTAGCCTTTTTCAGTGCTTCCTCTGCTTGCTGACGTTCAGTTAGCAAGCGAATTTTCTGGAGCGCGATACTCACTAGATTAGCAACAGTCTTGATGAAGGTAAGCTCTTCCTGCTGCCACTCCCGCCGATAGCTGACCTGATTGAATACGAGCAGGTAATAACTGTCTCGATGGAAGTAGAAGGAGTACCAAAGTAAACTGTTGGTATGCATTTGCTCGTGCAGGAATGCTGCCGAGCCATCTTCGAGGAGGCTAGGGTTGACACTGTCCCTGTGACTTTCCAACCATGCTTGGCATACTTGAAGGTTGCGATAGCCACCCATGAACAGGTCAAGGTTGTAAACAGCTTTGGTCGGAGTGAGTTCAGGACACTGAGTATTGAGCCATTCACATAGGGTAATGGCTTGCTGTTGTTCAACGTCGATCTCGTAAAGCAGACAATGGTCTACTGCCAGCGTCTTGCCCACAATATCAGTCATGGCTTGCAAGAGCGTCTGTGCGTCATCATGAGCAAGACTGATTTGGGTGAGGCTGTTGAGGGCTTCTACCAATGTCAGTTGCCTTGACATGGGCATCTCCTGCTGTTGCAAGGCTTCTTTTGCCAGTTAGTTTGGGTTCCGTAGCGTCAACCATCATACAGCCAAGATCTGTGGTTTATTTTGAACGATCTATGGCTTAAGATACACCGATACTTAATATGCCAATTGTATGAGCTGTGGCAGAAATCGTCATGAGCAGAAGACTTCCAAAAGGAAGACTAAAAGACTAAATCTATTTCCACCAACCTGCTTATCGCGTCTTTAAAGGCGATCGCTCTCGATCAAGTTTCGCCCCCAATTCGCCTTTAATCCGATTGAGAATCGAGGTTTCATCCAGCGAGGAGAGAATGCGGCTGACAACCGCTTTTGGTCCATCCGGTCCCCAAGATGCTCCATTTGCCAAATAAATCTTAGTAACTTGTCCGATCGCATAAGAAGAGACACCGGCAACGCCTGCCTGAGTCAGGGCGACCGAAAGATAAGGCGCTAAAGACACCCCACCTGTTGCGGGTGCAGAAAGACCCAACAAACCTTTGAGGGAACTCAGTCCCAGAGTTGCCAGGAGTTCGCTAACACTGAGACCCCCCATGCTGATGGCGATTTTTTGTAATAGCCCTACGGCTCCCTGCTGCGTCATGGAAATGCCATAGAGGCGAGATAAGGTCAGAATCATCACCAAATCAATCACGGTAGCGGTGAGGATATCTACGACCGTCACGGGGTTGAGTGCGATCGCAACTGCCTTGGTCATCACCGCCTTCCAGATAATCTGATTGGCGCTCTCATCCCGAATCGTCATTTTCCGGTTGACCAGTTGCTCATTGACATCATCGGCATAGAGCATAGTGTTGAGGGCAACCAGTGATTTGCCTTCCCGGTGCAAAATCTCTAGGATTTTTAACTTCAAATCTTGGATCTGCGGTATTCCAGGACGCCTTTGTATTCCCATACTGCCATCAGCACGTCGCACGGCCTGAGCCACCAAAGGTGAGGCAGCAACCATTACAATTTCTGCTGGTGAAAGCAATTGCCGCACTCGTTCATCCCTAATTTTGCGATAAATCGCCTGTCGGTCAGCATCGGGATACTGATCAATTTTGTTGAATACCAGCAACATGGGTTTGCCAACCTCCCGCAGTTGCGAGAGGGCGTCGTATTCCACCTTGGTCATGTCACCAGCAATGATAAACAGAATCAGGTCTGCCTGTTT
>DATNQP010000585.1:0-6261 GCA_036703965.1 Leptolyngbyaceae cyanobacterium | reverse complement strand
TCCACATTAACTTTTAGACATTGACTCTGATTGACAAAAATAATTTTGTGCTTGGAGCTAGCATTGAGTTGCATCTCTTCTAATAAATGGCGACAGAATTTTCCTAGGCTAATTGACTGAAGATTAAGCTCTAGTTTGCCGCTTTCGGCTCGATTGATTGTCAAAATATCATCGAGTAGCTGAGTCATATTTTTGGCAGCCGCTTCAATCCGTTGGAGATTTCTCCGAATTTTCTCCTCTGACCATTCTTCAGCGTAAGATTGTAATAACTGGGCGGTGACTAAAATGACGCTTAGTGGAGTGCGAAATTCATGGGACGCCATCGAAAAGAAGCTGAGTTGAAGTTTTCTGAGTTCTTTTTCAGCTTCCAAGCAAGCGCGAATTTCTTCAGTTTCTTTTTGCTCAGTAATATCTATCGCTGTGCCAAGTATCTGTTCAGCCTTCCCCTCGGTATTTCTGGTAAATACAACCTCCCAGGAGTGAAACCAGCGCCATTCACCCTTAGCGTTTTTTAGGCGGTATTCGTCTTCGATTACCTCACCATCCTGAGCCGTGGCTAATTGGTTCAAAACTTTGACAACCCGCTCCCTATCCTTAGGGTGTAAAAGTTCTGGGAGCAACGGCGAACCCATTGCTTGAATTTCTGGCTGTCTGCCGCAAAAAAACTCCCAGCACTGGCGATTGGCATAGACGTTACAATCTTGACTCAGGTCATAGATGTAGATCAGATTAGGAGTTGTATCTGCAATCTGCTGGATGAAACGTTGGCTTTCCCGCAGGGCATTCTCTGCTTGCTTACGCACAGTAACGTCGCGCAGAACTGACAAATGTAGGCCAGGAAGAAAATTGGCTTTGGAAGTATACTCAACTTCTCGTACCGTCCCATCCGGACGTAGGAGGCGCACCTCGCCAGTTGAATGTTCTTTTTCTTTAAAAGTGCGCCACCCTAGTTCAAAATCTAAACCAGGCTCTATAAAGTCTGCAATTCGACGGTTGAGAAGTTCTGAAAGCGGCAAGCCGAATATCCTAGAGGCGGCTGGATTGGCTTCTACATACCTGGCTTCGTCATCTGCAATGACTATTGCCTCATGGGCGCTCTCAAAAATAGCTCGTAGCTGGATTTCCCTGACACGCAGATCGGTGATGTCCGTAGAGGCACAGGTAATTCCAATAATTTCCCCGTCTAGATTATGCAACGGCTCTAGAGTCAGATCCCAGTACCGAACTTCTCCGTTGAAGGTAACAAACGTTTCTTCCCGCGTTCCCACTCCCGTTGCTAGCACTCGGCGTTTGATTTGTAGCATCCGCTGGGCATCTTCAGGCGAAAAGATTTCAGATTCCAATTTCCCCACAACCTCATCGACGGCTAACTCAAGGGTGGGATTATAGATCCAGGTGTAGCGGAACTCGGTGTCTTGATTGAAGACAACAGTGGGCGAATTTTTGAGTGCAATCCGAAAGCGCTCCTCACTAACCCTCAGTGCCTCTTCTGCAAGTTTGCGATCGCTAATTTCACTTTGTAGGGATTCATTGATTCTGGCTAACTCGGCTGTGCGCTCTTGAACCCTGATTTCTAGTTCGTCACGGACTTTTAAGAGCGCTTCCTCGGCTTCCTGACTACGGCTGAGTTCCAGTTGCACCCTAGAATAGAGGTCAGCCTGCTGAATAGCGATCGCTAGTTGGTTTCCCAGTTGTTGGAGCAGGTCAACTTCTCCCTGTTGCCATTGTCGATACTCTGAACAAGCATGGGCAATCAGCAGTCCCCATAGTCGATTTTGGATTGGGGATTCTTGCTCCTGGACTTCCACTCTCTGGACAATCGGAACGACTACTTTAGACTTCACTCCTACCTGTTGCATAAATTCCACGAGACAGGAGGCCCAGTCATCTTTAGCCACATTAGGCACTATACGCGGTTGGCCCTGGCAGTAGAAGTCATAACACTCACTCGCAAAGTATTCATCGGGGAAGATCATTTCCAACGTTACGGGCCATGCAGGAACAACCGCCTCTTTGACGATCCTACCCAGTCCATCAGGACACAGGCGGAAAATCAACACGCGGTCAGCGTTGAGTAACTGCCGCACTTCGGTAACCGTTGTGCCAAGAATTTGATCGAGATCCAAAGATTGACGGATCTGCCGCGTCATCGCTCCCAGCAGTTGCTCTCGCTGCATCTGTTGCTGCAATGCTTCTTCTGCCTGTTTGCGTTCAGTAATGTCCATCAGCAAGCCATCCCAGAGAATGTCTCCATTGGCTTGTTTTTCGGGTCGAGAAGCCCCTTGAATCCACTTGAGGCGACCTGATGGTGTAATAATCCGTCCTTCCCAATGCCAGGACTGTAAGGTTTGGACGGAAGTGGCGATAGAATCCTGCATGGACTTTAGGTCATCGGGATGAACCAATGCCCACAAACTATCAGCATTTTGTTGGATTGTCTCTGGCTCTAATTCATACAATTCGCAGCTACCAGGACTCACATAAGTGAAGGCATCAGAACCATCAGCACGAATTAAGTACCTATAAATTATTCCTGGCACATTGGCTACCAGCCTTTGGAACCTTGCTTCGCTTTGGCACAATGCCTCTTGTGCTTGTTTGCAATCACTGACATCGCGGGCAACTCCATAAATTAACCCTTCCTCAAGAAACGCTACTGCGCTCCAAGACAGCCACTTGTAAGAACCATCTTTACAGCGATAACGATTTTCTAACGTAGTAAGAGGGATGCCAGCCTTCAGATTTTTGATTGCCGCTTGGGTCGCTTCCCAGTCAGCGGGATGAACAAATTCAAGGAAGGGTCCTGCTTTTAATTCTTCGAGAGTAAAGCCGAGGATTCGCTCCCAGGCTGGATTGAGATGAGTGAAGTAACCTTCAAAGTTACCAATCGCCAGCATATCCAGCGACAGGTTGAAGAAGCGATCGCGCTCTTGTTCTGCGCGTTTGCGATCAGTGATGTCTCTCTGGATACCTACATGACCTGTAATTTTGCCTTGAGCATCGTAGAGACAGATATAGTTCCCCTCAATCCATATAGGAGTGCCATCACATTGGCGCTCCTGTGTCTCAATATGCAGTCTGCCAGTATCAAACAACTGCTGCCACGCCGCTCTGCCATAAACTAGATCGCCAGCAAAAAAGTCAGCCGGAGACCGACCCAGGAATTCCTCTGGTGTCGTGCCATACTGCTTGAGCAGGGCATCATTGGCTTTCGTAATGTGCTGGTGGGCAAACACATAATCTAGGACTTCTTCCTTGTCTGCTGTACGATCCCAGCTGACTGGCTCATCTAACATCATGAAGAAAAACCCATCCCGGCATTGGGAGAAAAATAGTTCCAGCTTCTCCTCTGCCTGCTGGCGTTTGGCGTTCTGGCCATAGAGGAAGTAGTAAATCCAAAGCAGGAGTCCAAAGCTGAGACTGGTACCAAGGACGTTCATGCTCCGATACGAGACCGCACTAACGCTACCAAAAATGAGCAATGCCAAAGCCAATCCGCCGGTAATATTTTTTTTATTGATAAAACTTGGCATCTGAGTTTCCTTTAAGCAATTGCAGCAGAGTCGTGAGCTTTTGGTTACGGAGAGTTCGGGGAGCAGTACTCCCCATTCCCCACTGCCTCTCAACAAGCGCCCAGCTCGACCAAGAAGCATCCTTGCAATATGTTTAACCTTTGTTTAACGTTTTCATTTCTTATCCATTAAAAGCGTAAATTGCTGGGAGTTTACGGATAAGTTTTTATGAGAATTCTTTTAGTAGAAGACGATGCCTCCCTTGCTGAAGCCCTAGCCGAAGCGATCGCTGACCAGCGTTATGTCGTTGATATCGTCACAGATGGGGAGGCAGCGTGGGATCAAATCAAAACTCTCGACTATGACTTGGTTTTGCTGGATGTGATGCTACCTAAACTGGATGGCATTAGTTTATGCCAGCGCTTACGCTCTAACAGTTATCAGATGCCAATCCTGATGGTGACAGCCCGCGACACTAGCACCGACAAAGTCATCGGCTTAGATGCTGGGGCTGATGACTATATGGTCAAACCCGTTGATTTACCAGAGTTACTGGCTCGGATTCGAGCCTTGCTGCGGCGGGGAGGTGCTTCATTGCCTCCAGTTTTAGAGTGGGGCGATTTGCAGCTTGACCCAGCTACCTACGAAGTCAGCTATCAAGGTCAGGTTCTGCGCTTGACTTCCAAGGAATATAGTCTTTTGGAACTTCTCCTACGCAATGAACGGCGAATCCTGAGTCGCAGCGTCATCATTGAAAACATCTGGTCGTTTGAGAATCCTCCAGAAGAGGAGACAGTTAAGGCTCACATCAAAAGTTTACGCAAAAAACTTAGAGCGGTAAACGCCCCTGATGATTTGATAGAAACTGTTCATGGTATAGGTTATCGCCTCAAGCCCCTCTCTTAGAGAGAGTAACTTAGCTCCTTTCAACAGTTTCTTCTTCCCAATTTTTCCCTGAAACTTTTCCCACTGACCTGTAACCTTACAGTTAAGATTGTTCATTTTGTAGGATTTCGTGTTTTAGAGAGCAATGAATCAGTTTCTCAGAGTCAAAAGAATAAAAGTATTAACTAGGTAAGCATAATTAAACATAACTCTTCACCCTCACTCAATTGGTTTAGGAAAGAAAGACTTCAAACATAATTGAACAGTTAGGCGTAATTAAACACAACACCTGGTTTTGGGGACTAAGTAGTCAATCATGAACTACGTACACCCGAACGGATGAACAAGAAGAATACAGGAGTTCAGGAGTTCAGGAGTTCAGGATTCTCCTGAACCAGAGGACTTGCCTGGAGATAGGAGCGACCTCACAGGCTTTTCAACGCTTACAATCCCTTACTAGAGAAGAATTTCAGTGCCTCAAGAATAGAGGTGGGGTTAGAATCCCCATCTCACGCGCATTCTGAACTCCTGAACTCCTCCCTTCTGAACTCCTTTCAAGCGATTGGGGAAGGGGAATCTTTAGATCTGCCATTTGAGAGAGGGCAGACGGTTGATTGAGAGGCTTTGTGGAAAGAGAAGGGTAAGCATAAAAACAGATGAATCTAATCAAGATGAGGCTTCTAGGTGACGGTAGGCGCGGTTATCGGCAGATTATGAGATTTTCGGGAGTTAAGCTGGTCAAGGGAAATTTGATTGTCGATTGCCCTGTACTAGACGACGCCAAAGCTTTACAGCGGCAGTTTAGTACTGATTTACACTTAATTGCTAAGCGGCTAAAAATCGTCGAAACCATTGAAATCAAAAGCAATGGGGAGACGATTTATAAACCCCACCCGGTTGGTTTTATTAATTAGTTGTCTAGTTATCTTCCGTATCAACATAGTCCGAGGGGCGCGATCGCTCAACTTCTTCTAACGCTTTTTGAGGAGATTGCCGCCGCCGTCGATACCAAGTTGCCCCTCCAACCAACAACCCCGTCAACCCCAAAGCGCCCATTAATGGTAGGACATCACCACTTTTGAGCGCTCGCAAACCCGAACCCATCATCACAAAGGGTAATATTCCTGGAACTGTACCCAAAACTGTACCCAGAAGGTAGTCCTTGAAGCGAATCGAGGTCAAACCTGCTGCAAAATTGACCAACCCGTAGGGAATAATTGGCAGCAAGCGGATGGCAAACATATAAAACAAGCCCCCCTGACGCATTTCTGCATCCATTGCTTCCCAGCGGCCAGCGAACTTCCTTGCCACAATATCCCGTCCCACCGTGCGGGTAAACGCAAAAGCCACTACAGCAGCAATCACGGCAGCAACACTCGTCCAAAGCGTACCCCACCAGGCTCCAAAAATTGCACCGCCGCTGAGATTGAGGGGTGTGGAAGGCAATATTAATATCGTTCCAAGCGTGTAAAGGGCAATATAAATAAGCGGTGCCCAGATGCCCGCCTGCTTTAGCCAAGCCTGCAACTGAGCTTGATCAATACCGCCCAACAGGTAAACCCCCAGCCCCGTAGCGACAATGCAGATGAGGGTAAGTAGGAAAATGCCACTTTTAAAATTCAACACAAAGGTGAAGTTTTGACCTAAATAAATAAATTTGGGTTGAAAACCTGTCTCAAATGCTTTCTACGACTTTAGGATGAACCTCCTCACCTACCTGTGGCGTTGTATCGAAGCCATAGGATTCTCGTACCAAATAAAGGGGGCGTCCCTTGACTTCCTCATAGACACGGCCAAGATACTCGCCAATAATGCCCAGTGTCAGTAGCTGAATGCCTCCGAGAAATAGTATTGCCACCATTAT
>DATNQP010000584.1:0-1640 GCA_036703965.1 Leptolyngbyaceae cyanobacterium | reverse complement strand
GCTAGGGTAAAGTCACGATCCAAAAGCTCGGTGCCACCCAGGATTTTTTGGACACTGGCAACCTCAGTAGTAACATTGGTAAGGGCTTCAAAAGGAGGACGCTCGACAGTTAAGCCCATAATCAATGCCCCAGAATTGTGTGCAAGAGTGGCAGTACGATTAGTAAGGCTAAGACTGGGAGTTGTGGCGATCGCATATTTCTCAATCAAAAACTGCTGACCATCATGCAACGCTGCCATTGGCACTTGCCGCAGGACTCCATCCTGAATGAAGACAAGCGTTTTAGGATTGGCTGCTGCCAAGTCGGCTTCCAAGGGACGAATCAGGGCATCATAGATTTTTTGGGCGGGAATTAAATATTCATCAGTGGAGCGTTTTTCGAGTAACCGACGTAGCTGGTCAATTTCTTGCTGCATTTGCTCTGGCGATCGCACGATAGAATGGCTAGTCAGCTGACCATTCGGCAAGCGCAGAATGATTTCGGTGTGGTCATTGAGAATCACCGAATAAATGATGGCGACACCCGCCTCTTGCAGACTCACTTCACTACTGGCGTCTGCCTGGGCTACTTGTACACACTCATCGCCAAAGAAGTTTTGCAGTTCCGCTAATTTGAGCAAGTCTAGAGTATCAAGAACCTTCTGCAAGTTTTGGGTTCGTTGTTCCTGAAGGGTTGAAGGAAGATTCGGACTGCCAGTTGATGAAGAAGAATCTGTAACCTGTAACCCATTTTGTTCCAGCAACAGCTGCATTAGCTCTCGATAAACGGGTTCAACCGAGTCCCGGAAGTCAAATTGCAAGCCTGTGTTGGCGGCAAGCAGATTGTTGCGAATACTCTGGAGGGTAGTTATTGCTTGTTCATAAGACGCGATCGCATCTTTTGGCTTTCCCGATGCCTTCAAGAAACGCCCAGCTTGCCACTGCCAACGATACAGGCTATCAGCAGCGTTTATTTGTTGAGCCGCAAATTGCGCTTTTCGAGTTAATTCCATCGCTGTTGACCCTTGACCCGCTGACTGGTACAGCTGCCCTAAGCCGCCCAGAGCAAAGGATTCAGCCCGCCGATCCCCCGTGTTTCTAGCAACACTGAGCGCCTTTTCCAGAAGTAGAGCAGCGGGCGTATTTCTCCCTTGACTGCCTAGATTCCTGCACTCCTGCACTCCTGCATCTTGACACGCCTGACGCTTTAAACTATCTGCCAGGTTAATTAAGACATAGGCTTTATCCCGCGAGTCAGGTAGGGTTTCAATCAGTGCCAATAACTGGTCGCGGTTCTTGGTAATGGCAACCCCGTCAGGTGAAGGCAGTTGTGCTAGTAGACGATTGAGATTTAGTAATGCTTTGACTTGAGCTATGCCACTGAGTGCCTGACTCTCATGTAGGCTTAGTTCAAAGGCAGACTGAGCCGCAGCTATATCTTGTTCTGCTAACTGAGTCAATCGAGCATTTTCTGTGTTGTCGCCTTCAACACGACGAGCGATATTGGCTTGATAGCGATAACGCTCTGAGCGGCTGATATAGACATTCCCTAGATTATTCAGGGATGTTGCAATGTAGTCTGGATAGTTGAGCTGACGAGCAATTTGTAAACTTGCCTGGTGGGACTCTAAAGCCTTTTCATAGTTGCCCAAAGCCCAATA
>DATNQP010000583.1:0-18784 GCA_036703965.1 Leptolyngbyaceae cyanobacterium | reverse complement strand
ATGGCTTGAGCTTGTCCTACAACAATACCCAGGGCAGCAATGGCGTAGATGTTAGCTACACGTTGCCCATCAATCCCCGCAATGGCACCCTCAGATTCAGCTACGGCACCACAGGCAGTACTGTCATTGAGCCGCCCTTTGATCGAATTGATATTAATGCCGATTCGCGCTACTACGAACTGACACTGCGCCAGCCTCTCAGCCAAAGCCCCAGTGAAGAATTCGCCATCGGTCTGACGGCTACACGCCAGGAAAGCGAAACTACAATTTTGGAGATTCCCTTCCCCCTGTCCCTGGGAGCTGATGACGAGGGACGTACCCGCATTTCAGCCTTGCGGTTCTTCCAGGACTGGACTAAGCGAAGTAGCCGTCAGGTGCTTGCCGCCCGCTCTCAATTCAGCCTCGGAGTTGGTGCCTTCGACGCCACAGTTAACAACAACCCTCCCGACAGCCGCTTTTTTTCCTGGCGGGGGCAAGCCCAGTGGGTGCGTCTCCTGGCACCGGATACCCTGTTATTGGTTCGTGGCGATGCCCAACTGGCAGATAGAGCGCTTGTGCCTTTAGAACAGTTTGGTCTTGGCGGTCAAGAGACTATTCGGGGTTACCGCCAAGATGTCCTCCTGACAGATAATGGCGTATTAGCTTCGGCGGAGGTGCGCGTCCCAGTTCTGCGGCTACCGAAGTGGAACACTCTCGTACAGCTTGCTCCATTTCTTGATGTTGGCACCGCCTGGAATAGAGCAGGTAGAGATGATCCAGACCCAAACCTTCTGCTTTCTACCGGTCTAGGTTTACAGATGCAGGTTGGCGAGCGCCTCACCGTTCGCCTAGACTACGGCATTCCCCTTGTGTCTGTGTCTTCAAGTGAACGAACATGGCAAGAAAATGGCTTTTATTTTTCCGTTGTAGCTACCCCTTTCACCTTTTGAAGCCGATAAAAACCCTCAGTAAACAGGCGAGGCTAAAGGCAAAAACGCTTTTCGTTTGGCATTTTCTTTTTTCCTTTTTCCTTACCCAAGGGTTTGCTTGGTTTTTGGACACGGGGATATTGCCGGTTTTTGCATACATTCCTGCCACAGTAAGCGTTGTTCAGGGTTCAGCGCAATACTGTTCAGATAATCAATTAACTCCCCTTCCCTGTAAGGGAATGGGCGAACCTTCCTCCCCTGTGGGTAACAAAGCTGCTCCTTTTCCCTCCCCTACGAGGGGAGGGTTAGAGAGAGGTGGAGAGGGGGTGGGGGAGAGGTTAACTGAACAGAATGGCGGTTCACCGAGTACTTCCCAGTTGCTACAGCAGGGTAGAGAACTCTATGATCAGGGACAATTTTCCGAGGCAGCAGTAGTTTTGCAACAAGCAGCCACTGCGTTTAAGCAGGAGGGAGATGAACTCAGGCAAGCAATGACGCTGAGCAATCTTTCCTTGGCTTATCAACAACTCGGCTTGTGGTTGGAGGCAGAACAAGCCATCACTGATAGTCTAAACCTGCTGCAAGCTGGGGAAAATGTCCGCAACAGCTCTAAGGAAGAGACATCAGAGCGATCGCAAATTCTCGCTCAAGTCCTTGATATCCAAGGTCGCTTGCAACTCTCCCTGGGAAAGGATGAACAAGCTCTTAATACCTGGCAACAGGCTGCTGCTACCTATGCTCAAGTAGGCAATGAGATGGGTGTAACCGGCAGTCGGATTAACCAAGCTCAAGCCCTACAATCGTTGGGGCTTTATCGTCGGGCTTTGACAACATTAACCGAACTGAACCAAACATTACAAACTCAACCCGACTCTCTCCTTAAAGCTGTTGCCTTGCGTAGCCTGGGCGATGCTCTGCAATTAGTGGGCAATCTGAAGAAGTCTGAGGAAGTTTTGCAGCAGAGTTTAGAAATCGCTCAGCGCTTGCGATCGCCTTCAGATATTAGTGCAGCTCTATTCAGCTTAGGCAATACTACCCGCGCCCAACAGACAACTCAAGCCGCTCTTGAGTTCTATCAGCAGGCAGCTGAGGCGACCACCTCACCCACTACAAAGGTACAGGCGCAATTAAATCAGCTGAGTCTACTGCTAGAAACCAAACAATTATCAGAAGCACAGAATCTGTGGCTCCAAATCCAGCCCCAACTCGTTAAGTTGCCGCTCAATCGAGCAGCAGTCTATGCCCGAATTAACTTAGCTCAGAGTTTGATGAAGCTCTCAACCTCTGAAAGTAAGGAGGCAGCGCAGCTATTGGCAACGGCGGTTCAACAGGCTAAACGCTTGGGCGACCAACGGGCTACTGCTTATGCCCTTGGCAATCTCGGCAGGCTATACGAACAAACGGGACAACTCAGCAGTGCTAAAGAGCTTACCGAGCAAGCGCTGCTGCTGGCTCAAGCCCTGAATGCATCCGATATTGCCTATTCCTGGCAGTGGCAGTTGGGACGACTACTAAAAGCGCAGGGAGATCGAGAGGGTGCGATCGCCGCTTACACTTCTGCCGTAAACACCCTCAAGTCTCTACGCAGTGACTTGGTCAGCATTAACCCTGATGTTCAATTCTCGTTTCGGGAGAGTGTCGAACCCGTCTATCGCGAGCTAGTAAGCTTGTTATTACAATCCCAAGGTACTCAATTCAATCAAAAAAACCTGGAGCAAGCCCGTGATGTGATTGAGTCCCTCCAACTAGCAGAACTAGTTAACTTCTTTCGAGAAGACTGCTTGAATGGTACTCCCATCCAGATTGACCAGGTTGACCCGCAAGCGGTTGTGATCTACCCGATTGTTTTAGAAGACCGATTAGAGGTTGTTCTGTCGCTGCCAAAGGCTCCTCTACGGCATTACTCGACGCTCCTGCCTAAAGCCGAGGTGGAAAGTGTCTTTACTCAGCTACGGCAAGCCGTTGCTCCCTTAAGTGTTGACCCTAATCGAGGAGCGGAACCTGAACCCACGAGTAATGGCAATAGCCCGTCTATCAATGACCCCAATCGAGGGAGCCTAAGAGTTGAGGGTCGCAATAATCTTACCAGTCAGCCGGAGTACTTACCTCTTGCTCAAAAAGTGTATCAATGGCTAATCCAACCCGCCGAGCAAGACATCGCTGCTAGTGAAGCCAAAACTCTTGTCTTTGTACTGGATGGTCCCTTGCTGAATCTGCCAATGGCAGTCCTTCACGACGGTAAGCAGTTTCTAGTTGAAAATTATGCGATCGCTCTCACTCCTGGACTACAATTGCTAGACCCCAAACCCCTGCTACGAGGTAAGCTCACCGCCCTTAAGGCCGGACTCACTGAAGCTCGTCAGCTAAAAACGAGCAGTTCAACCGCACCTCTAGAGTTTTCTGCCCTTCCCTTTGTAGGCAAGGAATTGGAACAAATCCAGATGGAGGTACCCGGTGAGCTACTGCTCAATCAGGAGTTTACCAGCGCCGCTATTCAAAATGAAATCGACTCTGTTCCTTTCCCAGTAGTTCATCTGGCAACCCACGGTCAGTTCAGTTCCAATGCCGACGACACCTTCATTCTCACCTGGGATGACCGCCTCAACGTCAACCAGCTAAACAACCTGCTGCGGTCTAGAGAAGAAAGCGGCAGAGGTGCCATTGAACTGCTAGTTCTCAGCGCCTGTCAGACGGCGGCGGGAGATGAGCGAGCGGCACTAGGATTAGCAGGTGTAGCAGTAAAGGCTGGAGCGCGCAGTACACTAGCAACGCTCTGGTTCGTTAGTGATGCAGCAACAGCCCAACTGATGACTCGCTTCTATCGGGAATTAGCTGATACGACGATTACTAAAGCCGAAGCCCTCCGCCGCGCCCAAGTAGCGCTCTTACAGAGTAACCAGTACCAGCATCCAATTTACTGGGCACCTTACGTGCTAGTAGGAAATTGGCTTTAATCGGAGGAATTCAACTCTTCACGTCTTTGCCGATTATTTCCTTATTTTCGTGCCATTCGGTTGTAATTCCGTGTTGTTCACCTCATTAGGTTTTTGACTGGAATTGTCCACCTCATTGGGTTTTTGGCTGGATGTTTCGACTTCATTCTGCTCGGCGCTGGGATAGGTTTCGGGTGAGGGAGGGACTTCCAGCGAGGGTTCTGATTGAACTTCTTGAAGGCTCTCTCCTATATCTAAGGGTTCTCCCTGAAGAATCTGTATTTCTCTTTCCAATCGCTGCCGTCCCTGATCGAAAAACTCTTGAGAAGGTCTTTGGATTTGAGCCGTTACAGGAACCGTTATGCCCATTGTGCTCAGAAGTGTGGTGAGCGCAACTACTTCAATTTTCATTGGTCTAACCTCCCAGTTGACACTTTTCTATTACGCCCAAATTCTCGAAAAGATGGCTTCAACCATCAGAGAGATTTAGAAAAAAAACTAAACAGGGTTTTTGAGATTACCCTAAGTATACCTTTCCTGTATTACATTATATACCTTTGTATGACACTAACTCTCCTTAAAACCCTCAATTGTCATACACACATATTTGTAAATCTACTTAATTCAAAAATGAAGGAACTGCTATTAAATTATCCGGATTGAACCAATAAAGTCTGTAATAAAAAGTTAGCAATGCTTCTGGAATCTAAGCTTGGAGGAAGTTTAAGACCTCTGGCAGAATGATTTTCAGCCTCACTAAACCTCTATAGGAAATAAAAATGGTCTTAGATTCTCATGCTTTTATGGTGACGATGGAAAAGCGTGTTAGTTTTTCAAATGAAGACAAAGCTCTCCTGAAATCTAACGCAGATTGGGGCAAAGAAATTGCGTCAGAAATGGCAGACTATTTCTATGACTACTTGGGTCGTGATGCAGAAATGGATGCCATTATGAACAACAAAGAGGGTCGTATGCATCGCCTACGTGAAACTTTTATTGCATGGTTTCATGAAATGTTTACGGGTATGGATGATTGGGGGAATGCTTACGCTGACCGCCGTTGGCGTATTGGTCTGGTACATGTGCAGATAGGTATCGGTCCTCAACATGTTGTCCCAGCGATGGCCACTGTGGTTTATGAAGTTGGCAAGCGATTAAAAACAGATGGTAAACCTGAAGCTCTACGGGATGCCCTCAGTCGGATTTGCATGATTGATTTAGCGTTCATTGAGCAAGCCTACGTTGAAGTGAGTTCGGCTGCTGTTCTCAAAGAAACTGGCTGGACAGAGGGTCTATTCCGGCGTCTGATCGCGACGGGCGCAGGTTCTATGTAAATCTCACGGTGCCAGTGTCAAGGAACTATGAGTTAACCGATCGCCTGTCTAAAATTTGAGCAGAAATACACAATGCCTATCAATTCTGAAAAACTGGGGTATATCCTCAAGAATTTTGTCTCAACAACTGCTGATGTTGAGGGGGCGGCGATGGTCACTCCTGACGGTTTGCCCTTAGCTTCAAGCTTACCGGGTGGTATGGATGAAGAACGGGTATCAGCTATGTCAGCGGCAATGCTGTCTTTGGGCGATCGCATTGGTAAAGAACTTTCCAGAGGTAACATCGACCGCATCTATGTGGAGGGGGAAGAAGGCTTTAGCATTTTGACCAGTTGCGGTCAGGATGCGGTGTTTCTTGTCCTTGCAGGAAGGGCAGCCAAGCAAGGAGTCTTGATGTTAGAAATTAAACGCACGCTTGAAGCGCTCAAGCCTGCTATATCCTAATATTCCATACTTAGCGAAATAGGTGGGGTAGTGTTGCCTGAGGACTCTCCTACTCCCTACTCCCCATTCTTCACTTCCCCTCACGCCAAACAGCCATCTTAGCTCTTTTACTCTGCTTGCAGTACTTTTAAAAAGGCAAAATTAACTGTCACTGACACTCTTAACCTAAAGTTATACAAAGGAATAGACACGCTCAACGGCACTAAGCTGTTCAGCATTTAAATTACTTCTTCAAATTCGCTGTCAAGATTCAGGTGTAAGGGTTTGGGTTTTTACTAATACCCAGTTTAAATGGCTAACAGCTTAGTATAGGATTGCCTTGCCGCAATCAGGTATGTTAAAGATTTTTAATAATGAGTAATTACAATATCTAACTTAAGCTTTTAAATCAGACCAAATAAAGCTTAAAATACAAAAACTCTGTAAGCAGCATTGCACTAAATGACCTTGAGGAACTTACGCCTTAAGGTGTGGCATTCTGAGGGAGAAAGCAGGAACGTGGAAGAGTAAGAGAAAATTCCAAGTAGGTGGGTGTCAATGAACATAGGTAAGTGCAGAAGTCGGCAGTCAGAAGACAGCTGACCGAAGAAGCCTGTAAAGCCGCTCAGGGCAAGACTTTCAAGTATGAATATTCTGACCTTGATGCCTGAATTTTGACTCCTCTAACCAAAATGTTTAGCGCAAGCCAAACTTGGTCAATCCAAGCCCCTTTACCAATCTCACACTCTCCCCTGTCCTCCTCTCACCAGCAAAGGAGTGGCAGTTCATCCCATGTCTGAAGACGATGGGCATTCTCGTCACGACATCTGTAAAAATCCTGATTGCAGAACTAAAGTCTCTCTTGCCTACATAAAAGCCTATGTCTGCCTAAGCCCATGTTTGATTTCTCAGGTGCTTCAACGTTATCTAGCTCTGAAACAAGTTCTTCCGACCCGATTTTCCGGGATGGCGATCAACCTAAAGTCCTTGTTGTTGACGATCATGCCTCTAGTCGAATGACGGCAGTGGCTCTTTTGTCAGTAGAGGGTTACGAGGTATTAGAGGCAGACAGTGGTCCAGCAGGGTTAAAACGTGTCATTGAAAGCAATCCAGATTTGATTCTTTTGGACGTAATGATGCCAGGGATGGATGGGTTTGAGGTATGTCGGCGTCTCAAGGAAGACGAACAAACTCGCCTGATTCCAGTGGTATTCATCACGGCGCTCAATGATAGGCGATCGCGCATCATGGGAATTGAAGTCGGGGGAGATGACTTTCTGACCAAGCCCTTCGATCGGCTTGAACTCGCGGCGCGGGTCAAGTCCCTGGTTCGCCAAAAGCGCCTTAATGAAGATTTAGACCACGCCGAACAGGTTCTTTTCTCAATTGCCAGAGCCGTTGAAAGCCGTGACCCCAACACCGGCGACCACTGTGAGCGACTTGTGGCGATGAGTAAAGCCTTTGGTGAATATATCCAGCTTTCCCGCGCAGAAATTCGGAATTTGATGTGGGGTGGCTATCTCCATGACATCGGCAAAGTCGGCATCCCCGACGCCGTGTTGTTGAAAAAAGGGTCATTTACTCCCGATGAGCGGGAGATTATGAACCATCACGTCATGATTGGCGAAAAAATCTGCAAGCCGCTGCGAACAATGCGGGGTGTTATCCCCATTATTCGCCATCACCACGAGCGCTGGGACGGCACTGGTTATCCTGATGGTCTTGTTGGTAATGCAATTCCCTATCTTGCTCAAGTCTTCCAAATCATCGACATTTACGATGCCTTAACGAGTGAACGTCCTTACAAACGGGCATTTACTCCAGCAGAAGCTTTAGACGTGATTGTCCAGGAAACCGAAAAAGGTTGGCGAAATCCCAAGCTCATCCAACAGTTTACTGAATTTATCAAATCGACTCAGAAGGCAGAAGCACCAGTATCAGCTTTCTCCTCCGAACAGTCAAAAGAACACCGAAGACAGGAGCTAGGAGTCAAAATAGCCACTACTGAAGTACGCGAGTTTGAACAATGATGCAGCAGTGCAATGATTAAGCAGCTAGGCGTAATTAAACACAACATGTCGTTTTAGGGACTAGGAACTGGGGGCTAGTGACTACGGACTGGGGACTGGGGACTGGGGACTAGCCAAGGATTTCCAATCCCTAATCCCTAATCCCTAATCCCTAATCCCTACAATGTTTATTTGCACCGACCTGCTTGGCGAATGCTTTCTCTATCAGCAGTTAGGTCGATTTGGAGAAAGCAAGTGTTATTATCAGTGAGCTAAAATCTGAAAGCTGATAGCTGATAGCTGATAGCTAAATCATGGTTGCAGTAGCGATTCTTGCAGCGGGACGCGGGACACGGATGAAATCCGACCTGCCAAAGGTCTGTCACACGTTGGGTTCACTTTCGCTCATTGAACGAGTTCTTAATAGTTGCCTTGTAGTTGGACCCTCGCGGTCTCTTGTCATTGTCGGCTATCAGAGTGAACAAGTAAAAAAAGCTCTAGACAGCTTTGTGGGTCTAGAATTTGTTGCACAAACTGAACAACTCGGAACAGGTCATGCCGTCCAACAACTCCTGTCCCATTTGGAAGGGTTTACCGGCGACTTGCTGGTCTTGAATGGTGATGTTCCTCTATTACGGTCCAATACCATCAAACACCTGTTGGAGACCCATAAAGCCCATCAGAATGCCGCCACCCTCCTGACTGCCCAACTGCCCGACCCGCAAGGCTACGGGCGCGTTTTTTGTGACGGTCAAAATCTCCTGAAGCAGATTGTTGAAGACCGGGACTGCACAGCAGCTCAAAAGAAAAATCGCCGCATCAATGCTGGTATTTATTGCTTCAACTGGCCCAAACTGGCAAAAGTACTGCCGCAACTTCAGGCGAACAATGACCAGAAGGAGTACTACTTGACAGACGTTGTTAACTTCCTGGAGCCAGTGATGGCGGTGGATGTTGAGGATTACCAGGAAATTATCGGCATCAATGACCGTAAACAGCTTGCTAATGCTTATGAGATTTTGCAGATGCGGGTAAAAGATGCCTGGATGAGTGCAGGGGTAACATTAATTAACCCAGACAGTATCACAATCGATGACACGGTGGAATTGGAACCGGATGTGATTATCGAACCCCAAACCCATCTGCGGGGCAAAACAGTGATTGGTTCCGGTAGCCGTATTGGACCCGGCAGCCTGATTGAAAATAGCCAGTTAGGGAAGAATGTAACAGCGTTGTATTCGGTGGTGAGTGGCAGTGTTGTTAAAGACGGCACTCAGATTGGTCCCTACACGCATCTACGGGGTCAGGTGACGATAGGAGAGTCGTGTCGCGTCGGGAATTTTGTGGAACTGAAAAATACAACACTGGGCGATCGCACAAATGTTGCTCATTTATCGTATCTAGGAGATGCGACACTGGGCGATCGCGTCAACATTGGAGCAGGTACGATTACTGCTAATTACGATGGGGTGAATAAGCATCGCACCGAAATTGGCGATCGCACTAAAACGGGTTCCAACAGTGTCCTTGTTGCACCAGTGACCTTGGGAGAAGAGGTTAACGTTGCAGCTGGTTCTGTTGTTACAGAAGATGTCCCCGATGATTGCCTGGTAATCGCTAGGGCACGTCAGGTTGTTAAACCCGGTTGGCGATTAAAATCTAAACCCGAAAAATCATCAAGTTAGCTGAATAATATTCACATTGTCACCAAACGTCTAGGAAATTCAAGACGATCAGAACGACTACCAAGCTATCTACAGCTATAGCTGTCGCCATAAAGGTTAGGACAGATAAAAAAGTCCAAACGACCACGTATCAGTAATAACCCTTCTGCCTTCTGCCCTCTACCTTCTGCCTTTTGCTATAAATCCAGCCTTAAATCAGTGACCAGTTGTTCAGTGACCAGTAACCAGTGGTAATTGCTTATTGGTCACTGTTGATGGGATTGCTTCGCCTTCCCTTCCCCCCTAGAATTAAACCAATCACGAGTCGATATACTAAACGCACAACTTAAGCGGTAAAAGGTAATCATGACCAATCGCCCCATTATCCTTGGCATCGTCGGTGATAGTGCTGCTGGAAAAACAACGCTGACGCGGGGAATTGCTCAAGTGTTGGGTGAAGAAGACGTGACAGTCATCTGTACAGATGATTACCACCGCTATGACCGGCAGCAGCGGGCTGAAATGGGAATATCGGCACTGCACCCGGAGTGCAACTATCTCGATATCATGGAGCAGGACCTGAGTCGGTTACGTGGTGGACAACCCATCCTCAAGCCGATTTACAGCCATACTACTGGGACATTTAAGCCACCAGAGTACATCAAACCGAGTAAGTTTGTCATTGTGGAAGGATTGCTTGGTTATTCAACTCTTAGCGCACGCGAGTGCTTCGACGTTAAGGTATACTTAGCCCCACCGGAATCTCTACGCACCCAGTGGAAAGTCAAGCGCGATACGCGCAAGCGAGGCTATACCGAGGAACAGGTTCTCGAACAACTTAGAAAGCGTGAATCTGATTCAGAGGAGTTTATTCGTCCCCAACGCAAGTGGTCAGACATCGTTGTCAGTTTCTATCCACCCGACGAGAAATCAGAACAGAGTGATTTACTGCTAAATGTGCGCTTGGTACTCAGACCTACCATACCGCACCCAGACTTTACCAAAATTCTCACTCCTAGCAAATCGCATCTCAGCTCAGCTATCCGTTTAGAACTTGACCGGGATATGGGTAAACCCGTTGATGTTCTAGAAATCGATGGTCATGCTACTAGCGAACAGGTGAAGGAATTGGAGCGAATGCTATGTAACGAGATTCCCTACTTGGGGCGATTCTGTAGTCTGGAGGACAATCAAGATATTGGTAAGCTCACTGGTACAACTGGAGAAACGCTCCAAAGTTACCCACTTGCTTTAACCCAGTTGCTTATTACCTATCACATGCTCAAAGCTGCCAATATTTATCACTCAGACGAACCTGCTCTTGGTTCCTAGTGCGGCGTGGAGAAATCAATTGACTACCTAAATCTGTCCTGCTCTCCCTGCTCCCTCGTAGTTATTCCTAGAGTACGAAGGAAGTAACTATCTTTTGAGCTGGATGTAGTTTTAGGGACTCAAAAAGGGATAACTAAAAATAATCCCTCACTGTTGAGTCTTTATGAGTGTGCATCTATGACCTATAGCCTAAGAATTGCCGATATCCCCACAAGTGAGCGACCTCGTGAGCGCTTACTGGCTCAAGGAGCCAAAAATCTAGCAACAGCGGAACTCATAGCAATTTTGTTAGCCACAGGTCAAGGTCAAGGAAAGCTTTCGGCGGTGGGTTTAGGACAATACATTTTGCAGAAGTTAAGCCAACACCAGCGTGATCCGATGGAGGTGTTACGGGATATCCACCCTCATGAGTTGATGAATATCCATGGCATTGGGCCTGCGAAAGCGACGACGATTCTGGCAGCCGTTGAACTGGGAAAACGAGCGTTTCTGTCTCGACCCACAGAGCGGACAATAATTGATAGTCCTGTAGCGGCGGCAGCGGCTCTCAGTCACGACTTGATGTGGCAAAGCCAAGAGCGATTTGCGATAGTACTGCTGGATTCAAAGAATCAATTGCTAGGTACCAAAGTGATTACGATAGGTACAGCGACGGAGACATTGGCGCATCCTCGCGATATCTTCCGAGAAGTGCTTCGCCAGGGAGCGACACGGATAATTATCGCCCACAATCATCCAACTGGGAATGTTGAACCCAGTCCGGAAGACATTGCTCTGACTGAACATCTATTGAAGGCGGGACAATTCCTCAACATCCCTTTGCTCGATCACATTATTTTGGGCGATGGCAATCACCAGAGTCTGCGGCAAACAATGATGACCTTATGGGACAAGTATCCGCAGGGAGATTAACTGGGTTTGCCCTGGTTGTTGCTTGGCGCTACCTTATGATAAATTAGGGGTTCTAGGGCGATTGGCACAGTGGTAGCGCGCTTCCTTCACACGGAAGAGGTCACTGGTTCGAAACCAGTATCGCCCATATAGTTGTTGATGTACAGTGACTAATTATTTGTCGTCGGGGACAGATTGGTGTCGTTAAGACGAATTACGTGTCCCAGTGACAAATTGGTGACGCTTAACTGGTAGTGACAAATTAATGTCATTTTTGGCGACTATCTATATATTGACCCAGTTCCGAGTCGCCGAATTGGTTAGAAGCAGCTTTCTTTTGAGCTTTGTGGCGTTCATGGGATGAGGAGCGTTTTTGTTGACGTTGGCGGTTGAGGAGTTTGTAGTTGTCGCCTAATAGTTGTTTGATGCTGCGGTAGGCGATCGCTTTTCCTGTTGTACCATCAATGACGGTGGCGGTGGCTGGTTTATCCAGTCCCAAGGCAACGTGCCAGAGGCTAATTATGCGATCGCGTTTGACCCAGCGCTGGAGCAGCAGGATTTATCCGATGAGGGGGAGTAGAGCTAATTTTAGAGACTGCTGAAGGATGCGATCGCGCTTGGTACACACCTCTACCTTCACGATTCAATACATGGATGAAGATACAGAGAATGGAATGGTTTGTAAGGCTGGGTTAAGGTGAAGGGAATAATTAGCTTGGCAAGCGAAACCTACAACCATGTCGTCCCGCATCATCAATGATCGCTACGCTTTATTGCCTCAACTACGCTCAGGTGGCATGGCAGATGTCTACAAGGCGCTCGACCTGCGAGAAGATGGGCGACAGGTTGCAGTCAAAGTCTTCAAGCATGGGCAGATTGAAGCAGATATTTTAGCCGAATCTTTTAGGCGCGAAACTCAGGCACTCAGGGAATTAAGGCATTCCAGTATTGTCGAGCTTTTTGACTCAGGACGAGATAAACAGACTGGGGAATATTTCCTGGTTTTGGAGTGGATGGAGCGGGATTTAGCGACTCTCCTCAAAGAAGCTCCGTTAGAGGGATGGGATTCCTATTGGGAGAGGTTAGCTCTTCCGATACTGAATGCCCTCGTTTTCTCTCACGAGCGCAAATATGTTCATCGGGACATCAAACCAAGCAATATTCTGATTGGCAGTGATGGCAGGTTGAAATTAGCTGATTTTGGTATTTCCAAGCTCAGAGGGTACTTCCGTCCGAGTGTTACACTACGGGAATTCGTCTCTCGTCCTTTCGCACCTCCAGAAGAGGATGACGGTTCCTATCCGTATACCCGTGATGTGTTTAGTTTCGGCGTAGTCACGCTGAAATGTTTAAGTGACGTTGATCTTGTTGACTACAACAGCGTTTCGAGAGCGATCGCCGCTCTTGATGCTCCACCTGAAGTTAGCGAGATTATTGAGCGTAGTGTCTCAACTGACCCTGCTGAACGGCAACCGAACGCAGAGGTGCTGTTGGCAGAGTTAGATGCTATTCAGCAGAAGCGATCACGATCGCAATTGACCCGAAAATGCACCTGTTACCTCCAGCTAACTCGTAATGCAAAAAATCTTCGCAATGAGCTTCAGCTATCTGAAGAAGAGCTTCAGAAGGTTCTGCTTGAAGACTTGAATGCTGGATGCGGTATTTCCAAAAAAGCTGGTGGTGGCACTAATAGACAGCCATCCGATAACCAGTATTCCATTTTCGGCTTCTCCTATCGGTATTTAGTTGCAACAGAGCAAGATCACCTAGTTGTGATCAATGCTCAGAGCTTTTCCAGTGTCATACTCGAACAAAATCGTGAACGCTCTTGGCAAGCGCCCTATGAATTCAGATTTGGGAAACCTCTGGTCAAATGGGAAGCTGAGGATGTTATTAGAGAACTCAAACTATTGATTGAGGAACATGAGGCGAATCTGAGGCAATCGAGAGCAGAAGAGGAAAAACAGCGAATATTCCGGGTTTGGTGGGATATTCTCAGAGCGAAGACTGATTGGGAACAGAAGCGAGAGAAGGCACTCAAGTACATTACTTCTAAACCTGACGGCAATCGGGTCATTTTCCAATTAGCAGAACTGCCTGAAGAAGATATTGCTGGACAATCTCGCCATGTGACTAAGGCCAATGGGTTCAGCATTTTGGGTGGAGATGTTGTGGAAGTGATCGGTGATGAACTGTGCCTGTATGTCAAATACGGACAACCAGATCGTTTACCCCAACCAGGTGAACTTCGGTTTGACACTCGACTGGCTGAGATTGCCCTCAATCGACAAAAGAGTGCGTTGGATGCCATTCGATATGATCGCGCCGTTCGTTCTGATCTACGGGAGTTGCTGGTCAATCCTGAAGAAATTCAGGCTCCCGCTTTAGATGCAGAGATTCAGTTTATTCAGGATTTGAATGAGTCGCAGAAGGAAGTTGTTAAGGCGGCTCTCTCCATACAGGACTTTCTACTGGTGCAAGGTCCACCGGGTACAGGCAAAACAACCTTCATCACTGAGGTAATTCTGCAAACTCTCCAACAGAATTCTGAAGCGCGAATTCTGCTCAGTTCCCAGACGCACGTTGCTCTTGATAACGCCTTGGAACGGATTCAGACGAGAAATCCTAATTTGAAGCTCCTTCGGATTGGCAACCATGAGCGAGTTTCGGAAAGTGTTTGTTCGCTGCTGCTAGAAGAACAAATGGCAAAATGGCGGGAGGAAGCGATCGCTAAAGCCCAGAGATTCCTCGCTGACTGGTCTGAACGCAGTGGAATTTCTCAACAAGATTTAAAAAAAGCAGTTCTGTTTCAAGAGTTGAAAAATATTGCCTTGAAGCTGGAATCTATGCGAGTCGAACTAGCAAGTCGTAGACAGGAGAAGGAAGAAAATTTTTCTGAATTAATTGCTCAGAATAAGCCCAAATCACGACGAAAACCAAATATCTCTGTAGCGAGAGTAGAAGAATTTCAGCGTTTAGAAGAAGAGATTGAACGGTTAGAGAAACAGGCAAAAGCAGCACGGGATGAGCAGAAACAGAAAGCCAAACGTCTTCAGGAAATTACGCGAATTAAAAGCGATGAACTGCTGAAGTTGTCTGCGGAGGAACTGGAGCAGCGGAGCAAGAGCCTGATTGACCCAAATGCCCCTCATGCAAAAACGCTTCAACAGTTAATCAGCCTGCAAACGGAATGGTTTGAGCAATTTGGTCGCAATGAACGATTTAATGCACCATTGGTCAAGCGATCACAGGTTGTTGCAGGAACCTGTATCGGCATCCCTAGAGAGATTTACGACATTGAATTTGATCTGTGTATTGTGGATGAAGCTTCAAAGGCGACCGCAACGGAAGTTTTAGTACCGATTTCACGCTCTAAAAAATGGTTGCTAGTGGGCGATCCAAAGCAACTTCCACCGTTTCAGGACCAAGCAAGCCGAAATGTTGAATTTCTAGAGGAGTACGAATTAGCGCCAGAAGACATTCAGGAAACATTGTTCGATCGCTTGCTGAGAACCTTGCCAAATGAATGCCGCAAGATATTGGCGATTCAGCATCGGATGGTGGAACCAATTGGTAAACTCATCAGTACCTGCTTCTATGAGGGACAGCTAAGCAGCAGCGGACCTGAGATAGATAGAAATCTAAGCAGAATTCTGCAAAGACCTGTCACATGGTTGACTACATCCAAGTTACCAAATAGCCGTGAGCAGAGTATCAATTCTAGCTTCAATAACTCCTGTGAAGTGAGAGTGATCATTCAATGGTTGAAGCAGCTTAATCAAATTGCAACAGAAGCTCAAAAACTCTATAGCGTAGCGGTCTTAAGCGGCTACGCAGCGCAGTTGAAGCTACTGAATCGCAGTCTAGATGCAGAGCAGAGTAGCCTGAATGCATTGACGATTGAGTGCAATACAGTCGATGCCTTTCAAGGACGTGAAGCAGATATTGTGATCTACTCGGTCACCCGATCCAACAAAGAAGGGAAAGTCGGATTCCTGAAAGATGAAGCTAGATTGAACGTGGCACTATCCAGAGGGCGCGTTGGTCTGGTGATTGTAGGTGATCACCAGTTCTGTCGATCGTTGAGCAACAGCCCTCTATATCACGTCCTACACTACATTGACCAACACCCAGAAGATTGCATTCGGACGGAGCCAAACCTATGAACTGGGAAGCAGAATTCGTATCCCTTAACTCAGACGAATTACGCAGCTATGATAATCGCTCTGGATTTGACCTGGTTAGCTGCCAGGAAGTTGGACTACCCGTTTACAAGATTACGGTCGATGCTCTGACCCAGATTCGCAAACCAATTCCGCCGATTGAGGAATACATTCTTAAAGCGATCGATATTGGCCTTTCATCTGAGGAGGAAATAGGTGAATTTTTAGGTTTGGAACTCCCAACAGTCAGGGAGGCAATGGTCAATCTACGAGTGAGTGAAGATATTGACCTGATTGCTCCCAATGCTTCACAGCTTCAAGTGTGGAAGCTTACCAAGAAGGGTGCAAGAACCTTACGAGAAGCTAAGATTATTGTTCCGGAGGAACGAACCTTCGAGATTAATTTTGACGGACTGCTGCGAATACCGCGTTGGTATGGTCAGTTAGAGAAAGCTTTGCTAAAGCCGAAAAATCTACGAGACGAGAGCATTCTAGAAATTGAACCTTCGCCCAAGCACCCTCCAGAACTATCTGATCTCAAGCTAAAAGATGTTGATGAAATTATTCGGGAAATAGAGAAAGCGAAAGACAGAAAGTCAAAGATTTCTCAAGAGCAAGATTTGCTGGCGTTGAAGGCGATCGAACGGAGGCAACGATTTTTTCAACCCGCTACTGCCCTAGTCTATAAAGCGAAAGATAGCGATGAAATCCAGGTAGCATTCATCGTTGATGGTATTCCCTCTTATGCACATGAGGCTGCTTTTGCCCGTGCAGATGGAGCCAAAAAGCTTCGCATTGCTGAGGCATTGAATCAGAGTGCGCCAAGAAAGCTAGCTGAAGAAGTTTTGGGGTCTGAATTTGTTGCTAAAGTTCCCGCTGATCAGGTTGCCAAGCTGAAGAAGGAGGTGACTACAGCCCAAGCTAAGATTCAAGCTCAGATTGAAACGACTCAAGAGAGAATTGAACAAACTGAAGACGATGAAGAAAAGCAACTTTTGAGTCAACAACTTCAAGATGCACTGAAGCAAATTGAGCAGTTGCAAGCTCAACTAGATTCCGCGTTGGCATCAGTTCCTATGCGTTGGTTGGAGATGTATGAGCATCGCCCTTTGTTAGAGCAAGCTCTCAAAGAGAGTCGAGAACGTTTGATGATCATCTCACCCTGGATTCGGGCTAATTCTGTTAATCGATGGTTCCTCCAGCAATTTGAGAATTTGTTGAAGCGAGGAGTTCAGGTTTTCATCGGGTATGGTTTGGGTGAGAAAGACGAAAACCGCTATCCAGCAGATATTCAAGCAGAGAAAACTCTGCAAAAGCTGGCTAATCAGTATTCAAAGACTTTCATCCTCAAGCGTCTGGGAGATACTCATGCCAAAATTCTCATCTCAGACAACAAGTTTGCCGTCTCCACAAGCTTTAATTGGTTGTCGTTTAAAGGTGAGCGTGATCGTACCTTTCGTGACGAGCGCGGAACGCTGGTTTCCGACCCCCACAAGATTGATGAGTTGTTCGATAATTTGTTGAAGCGATTGACTGAAGAGTCGTAGTTTAGCCTAAGTCTAAGTAGCAACGCAGTATAACAATGCGGTGCAGCAGACGGAGCGGAAGATCTTGGCGGCGTTCCAAAAGTTACTAGCCGCCGCTGACCCTTATCCGTTATCCAGAAAACCATCTCGCTCAAAAAACTTTCTGATACTCTGCCATCTCCCCAAAAGGCAACCGACAGCGATCGCAACACCCATGCTCCCACAACGCCGGAACCTTAAACCTCGCCTCACACCTGCGACACTTCGACAACAACCTCAACTGATGCCTCTCACACCCTGCCGTTGACTTAAACTGCCACTCTATCCGATGACAAGGCGACTCGGCATAACACGCCCCACATAACCGAATCGGTTCGCACTTCATCCCCACTCCCTGCGGTGGCAACATTTCTCGCAACCTCTGTGCCTCAACCCCCACAACCTTCGCCAACCCCTCCAACTCCTTCCCACTCGGAAACGGATTAAGGTGAAATCTCTCCCATCGCGCCACCACCGCCCCAATCCCCGCCAACTGTCCTAACGCACTGGGAGTCAAATGATTCCGTCGCCTAAACCTACCCAAAAAGTGGCTGAAACTCTCCCCCTCCAACGGTTCAACCGGAAACAGCCAAGGTTGAATCTCATCAGTAAGTATCATGAATACTCCCTGGCTACCTCCTGCAACACCTTCTTGTCAATCTTCTTAAACCCCCTAGACAACGACTTAATCGCCGCTTCCCGCAAAATCTCATCCAACCTACCGATATAACCCGCCGTTGCCTTCATCAGGATTTTCAGCATTTCCTGACTCGTCAGATTCGAGGCAACAGGCAACCTCAAAACCTTCTCCTCCCAAATTGCCACCGTTTTCTTAAACTCTTCTCCTGCCAACTTTCCAAACCGCCGATGAGCGCGAAAGCGATTGTAAACCTGTTCGTCCCGCTTAATCACTGCATCCAGCCGATCCGTTCCCACCAAAACCACGGCAATTTCCAACTTGTCATTAATATCGCGCACATCCGGGAATGTTTCCGGCTTCAGGCGATCAGCTTCATCAATAATCAACATCTCCACTTCACAGCCCTTCAACACCTCCATCGCCCTAGAACGAAAATCAGATACCGTCCCCTTAACCGCCCGATATCGCAAGTACTCAATAATCTCCTTAAATAAATCCTTCGCCCCACACTTAGACGGCGGCATAATATAAACCACAGGAACAATCGGCGTTTGCCGTCCCTCCTGCTTTGGCTTATTGCGTAGAGTATACGCTTCACAAGCGACAGTCTTACCCGTCCGCGACTCTCCCACTAAACGACACGATTGACGGGCTTTGCGCTTTTCATCCAACCACCCATGTAAATCTCGAACGTGTTCCAAGGGGACAATACTAGACTTATTCAGACGAGCAATTTCAGCTTGTAACCACTGCTCATCCGTTTTGAAATCGCCTAATTCTTGAGCAATTGACTTTGCTTCAGTCATCACTTACCACCCATAATCCTCACGCAATTCGTCTAAGTCCCAAACTTCAATATCAGAAAATTCTGATTCCGTCTGAGTTGCTTCTTGTGCTTCTGACTCAACAGGCTCAACCACTT
>DATNQP010000582.1:0-4200 GCA_036703965.1 Leptolyngbyaceae cyanobacterium | reverse complement strand
AAATATTCCGATGTCAGTCCTCTATGATCGCAAAAGTCAAGAGTATCTGATGCAGAAGCCGTATGCCATTGCCCTAGTTCCAGGCTTACAACTTTTCGACCTCCGACCTTTGCAGCGAGAACGATTAAAGGTCTTAACTGCCGGAGTGAGTGAGACAGAGGAAGTTGAAGGGCGAAAGTTTGAGCCACTCCCCAACGTGGTAGGGGAATTGCAGCAAATCGGGAGCGTAGTGCCTTCAAAGTTACTGCTAAATCCCCAATTTACTGAAGCAAATCTTCAACAGCAGATTAATTCAGGCGCTTTCTCCACCGTTCACATCGCCACTCATGGCAAGTTCAGTTCTGACCCCGAAGAAACATTTATTTTGGCTCACAATCAGCTCCTCAAAAGCAACGATTTGAACAACTTGCTCCGGATTAACAGCCAAAGCCCCTCTAGTACCATTGAATTACTCGTTCTCAGTGCCTGTGAGACAGCCCAGGGGGATAATCGAGCGACTTTGGGGCTAGCTGGAATCGCTGTGCGGGCAGGGGCACGTAGTACACTGTCAACATTGTGGCAAGTGAGCGATCGCTCGACCGCTGAATTGATGGGACAGTTCTACAAGGAGTTAACTAAGCCTGAAGTAACGAAGGCTGAAGCACTTCATCAGGCTCAGTTGGCTGTTTTTAAGCAATACAAAGCTCCCTATTATTGGGCACCTTATGTTCTAGTTGGGAATTGGCTTTAAGGTTTGTCAGCAAGGATATATATTCAGTTATTTTTTAGAGTCGTTCCCTAGCTGAGTTGGTTGTTTGTTGGTGAGCCATTCTAAGTCAACCGATTGCATCAGTTCTGCCCAAGCCTTCTTAACTTCAGGCTTTTCTGGCTCAGACAGATATCGTTTAGCTAAATTCGTCAGCTCATCATGCCAAAGGTTAGGGCTTTGCTGAACTCGTGTCACCCACCCCTCCAGCTCCAGAACAATGGGATCTTTAGACGTTTCTTTCTGATCGCAATTAATAATCAAGCGCCAATGGTAGCTCTCATTAAGCTTTAGAGAGTACTCTGGACTTGACGGTAAGGGGATACCAATTACTCCTTGTGTTCTAGTGAGTGGGAGGGAAGTTCGGTACAGGGTAGTTGTATCGTTCCGGTCGTGTAACGAAAACTCGATGGACTGTATGTCCTCAGGAGCATCAGGAATAAAAAACCAAAAGACCGGATGCTCGGCAGCCGTTAAACCCTGAGCCTTTTCAGGTACCAAGGCAGTAAACGGCTGATCTGTCTGCTTGTCTGTCTGCTTGCAGGCTCCACCACGGGTTCCTCCAGGTGTCCGCTTACCCTCAGGTGTGCCTTCACCGGGTGTTGGTGGCAGGTCAGCAATCACTTGTGAACGGGGTTGTGTCCATCCTGGTAGAGGGTTGCTGGTGAAGCTAGCGAAAAGCTTCGCTTCACCTGCGGCTAACCTGTAGTGTGGCAAGAGCGCGATCGCTAAAACAGTAACAAAAGCAAGTTTCATTCTGCCTCGCTACTCCTCTTTCAACCCTCTCACTGCCCGGAACTTAACCCTTTTAAAAGCATTTAGGGACACTTTAAAACGTTATTATTATTTTCTTAATACTACAACGAGACTGATATAAGTAGGTCGGTGGAAATAAACATTACTGGTTTTAGTGATTGGGGATTGGGGATGCTTGGATTGGGAAGCCTTACCCAGTCACCAGTCACCAGTCCCTAGTACCCTTTCACAACAACTTGTGTTTAATGGGAGCCTAGCTACTTAGATGGCGCGATTTTTGGACTTTCTTGTCTGCCTTGTCTTCCTTGAGGTAGTCAAAGAGTTCTACCGTCCTGCACTAGCTCATTCCGCTCCTCATAAGTTCCTTGATAACTTACCCGTTAATCTAACTGTAGCTAAATTCTAAGACACGTCCTCCTTTGTGTTCGAGTTGTTCTCGATCTATTTCCCTCAATTCACTAAGCTTTGCCTCTAAATTAAACGGCTGTCCATAATCCCAAATTCTCATCTCTAAGTTGTCATTAAATACCGTGACTTCGAGTTCAATAGGAGTTTCGTAGGGCAAATATTTATGGGCATGGCGAACAGCGTTAGTAAAACTTTCGGCTAGAACAAGTTGGCACTGGAACCAAACTGTTTTGGGAATTGGCAGAGGCTCCAACTGATTAAACCATTGCAAAACCTGCTCTAACTCGTTGATGTCTGTATTAACTTGAAGATGAATTTTTTGGATAGGAAAGTTACAGAGCGGTTTTCTCGGCTCTTCGTATTTAAACCAGTTTAAGAGGTTGAAAAAGTCAATCAACTGCTCTAAGAGACTACCTTTTTGGAGAGCTTGTGACTGGTTAAAACCTTGTTGTTCATATTTTTTTACAATCAATAAACAATTTTTATGTTCGGGAGTTCGCGTGTAACTTAGCTGATCAGCGAGATGCGACATGATTTTTAGACCTCTGCCGTTTTCAGAAAGTTCATCTATGTTATTGGACATATAGGCTTTCCTTGTTTTCAGTAGTGACATTTAGCTTTCTATTAGTTAATCAATAAAAAAGCTCTAAAATTTCTACTATGCTTACAAAATTTAACATTATGGGTGCTGTATGGGAGACCCCAAAAATCTCTGACTCCTGGCTCCTGAGTTCTATTTTCAAGACAGGAGTGCCTACTGTTGCTGCCGGGGTGGAAATCGGAGGTAGGCGATCGCACCACCTGTAAGTACTATGACTAATGCTGTTGGGACGAGCGGCAGCCAACCACCTTGTAACAAGAAAATCCAGCAGAGTCCATACAAAACCGTGATACAGAGGCTAAGTGTTAGAACCAGGAGTAATAGCAATTGTGCCTTGCGTAGACTTTGCGATCGCAGTTGGTAAACGAGTACTCCGCCCGTCACTGACCAAACCCATACCCAGAGAGCATCTCCCCATGGAGGCAGCCACCAGATCAGAGGTCGTCCATCCTCAACTGCACTGAGAATCTGACTTATTAGGTGTGCATGAACTTCCAGCCCTCGCACTCTACCGTAAGGAGTATCGTGATAGTCTTGAATACTTGCGGCGGTAACACCGATAAGAACAACCCGATCCTTCACCCAGTTGGGATCGAACTGCCCAGTTAAGACTTCCTTGAGCGTGACTGATTGAGCAATCTGCGCTGTGGCGCGGTAATTGATCAACACCTGGTTCCCCCGTGCATCTAGGTTCTGGTACCCTCCGCTACGAGGCTCTAAACGTTTAAAAACAACCCTACCAAACTGCCAGTTTTTCTCTGGAGTCGTTTTTACTGGGATGCTCTTTGCTTCCAAGTATCGGTAGACCAATTGCAGACTAAAGGAATAAGGTGTATTGCACGGTGAAAGAGGAGATATCGGGTTTGGGCTACGGGATTGAAGATGGCGACGAACGATATCGTCTGGCTGGTCATTTTCTAAGTCGATAAAGCTTACTTGTTCGGCTGGACTGCTGGGTGGGGGTGCAATAACGTCTTCTTGGCTGGTGCCGAGGCTGCATGCACTAATGAGACGTTGATTCTGCTGTAGCTGGGTGGTCAGTAACGTATGACCAGGCGGGACAGGCTGGTCGCGAACGATATCGAGACCAATCGCGACAGGTCGATACTGATCTAGTTTTTCAATGAGCTGAGCAAGGGTGCCGTCGGGTAGCGGATGCTTGTATTGACGGAGATCTTCTTCATCAGCTCCAACCAGCAGGATGCGAGAATCTGCGGGTTCAGAAGGGCGCTGGCGAAGTAGCTGGTCATAGCTTTCTAACTCCAATTTTTGCAGTATCCCTAGCGATCGCATCCCCATGACCAAGCCCGTTACAGCCAAACTCGTTACGAAGACTGTTTGGAAGCGACGCCAGAGGAGCAAGGTTGGGTGAGCGCGTCGCACTGGCTGAATTTCTTTTGAAAATTCAGGCAACTCTAGCCATCTCAGAGGTACAGCTGCTGGATTCTGGCAAATCACGGGCAACCAGCTAGCACAGGGAAATTTATCCTCTAAACCTTGCAGTCGCTGCCGCGCTTCCTGCACCGCCCGATAGAGAGACTTGCCACCCGCGAAGCTGTAAAGAAAATACTTTAAAAATGCTTGTGCCACCTCATCTGGCACTGGCTCCCGCATGACAATCAGTTGTGGGATGTGCAACTGTTCTAGCTCATGCGCCAATCCCAGGCCATCACAGGAGTTGAAAATCGCT
>DATNQP010000581.1:0-4628 GCA_036703965.1 Leptolyngbyaceae cyanobacterium | reverse complement strand
GTATAAGGGATAAAAGCTTTACCCCTTTGTGCAAACATTATAGCGTTCAGGAACTAAAATCTCACTGCGGATCGAGACGCAACACAGCCATAAAAGCTTCTTGCGGGACATCAACGGTGCCAACCGCTTTCATCCGCTTTTTCCCCTTCGCCTGCTTCTGAAGTAATTTTTTCTTGCGGCTGATGTCACCGCCATAGCACTTGGCAAGGACATCTTTGCGTAAAGCTGGGATGTGTTCACTAGCGATGACTCGGCTACCAATGGAAGCTTGGATGGGAATTTTGAATTGATGGCGGGGAATCAGTTCCTTAAGTTTTTCTACTAGGGCGCGACCAACATAGTAGGCTTTGTCTCGGTGGACAATCATCGCCAGAGAGTCAACAGCATCCCCATTAATGAGAACATCGAGCTTCACGAGGGGGTTTTCTCGGTAGCCGATGAGATGGTACTCCATGCTGGCATAGCCACGAGACCGAGACTTCAACTGATCGAAAAAGTCTGTGACCACTTCGGCTAGGGGCAATTCATAGATTAACGTTGTTCGCCCTTGAGTGAGATACTTCATGTCCTTAAAAACACCACGCCGATTTTGACAAAGTTCCATCAAAGTGCCAACGTAGGCTTCTGGAGTAATCATCTCCACTTGGACATAGGGTTCCTCGATTTTTTCCCGTTCCTGGGGTGAGGGGAGAGTGCTGGGATTGTCGATTTCAAAGACTTCGCCTTGGATGGTTGTTACTTGATAAACCACAGAAGGTGCTGTCGTGATTAAATCCAGATTGTATTCTCTCTCCAGCCGCTCCTGAACAATTTCCATGTGCAGCAAGCCCAAAAAGCCACAGCGAAACCCAAAGCCCATCGCCGTTGAGGTTTCCGGTTCGTAGTTCAGCGCTGCGTCATTCAACTTCAGCTTTTCCAGGGCTTCCCGCAAATCTCCATACTGGTCAGCATCAATGGGGAACAAACCGCAAAACACCATCGGCTTAGCTTTGGTATAACCCGGTAAGGGGGAGTCTGCTGGTTTCGCGGCTAGGGTAATTGTGTCACCCACACGGGCGTCTTCTACAGCTTTAATTGCGGCTGCCAGGTAGCCCACCTCACCTGCATGAAGTTCATGAACCTGAACTTGGGTAGGGGAAAGAACGCCGAGTTCATCAATTTCGTACTCTTTGCCTGATGCCATTAAGCGGACTTTGTCGCCTTTTTTAAGGGTTCCATCCACGACCCGGAAATAAACAATAACACCTCGGTAAGGGTCGTAGTAGCTGTCAAAAATCAACGCCCGCAAGGGTTGGTTTACCGTATCTTTAGGTGGCGGCACCAGATGCACAATTGATTCTAAGATTTCATGAATTCCAATGCCTTCCTTTGCAGATGCCTTAATCGCTCCGCTACAATCGAGACCAATGATCTCTTCGATTTCGCTCTTTACTCGTTCGGGTTCGGCTCCAGGCAAATCGATTTTATTTAGAACGGGGATAATTTCCAGGTCATGCTCAAGTGCTAAGTAAACATTAGCGAGAGTCTGCGCCTCTACCCCCTGGGAAGCATCTACAACCAACAGTGCTCCTTCGCAAGCGACGAGCGATCGCGAGACTTCATAGGAGAAATCCACATGACCCGGAGTATCAATCAGATTGAGAACATACTGCTCGCCATCGCTTGCTGTGTAATTCATCCGTGCCGCTTGCAGCTTAATTGTAATACCCCGCTCCCGTTCTAAATCCATGTTGTCCAGGAACTGTTCCTTCATCTGCCGGTCATTTACGGTACCAGTAGTCTGCAATAAGCGATCGGCTAATGTAGATTTCCCATGGTCAATATGGGCGATGATCGAAAAATTACGAATGCGAGAGACAGGAACGTCAGTCATAGCTATCGGGGGTGACAAAAAAGAACTGGGAACAGAAAGTTCAATAGCACTTAATGTATTTTAATGTTTCCACTCTCGGTATGGGTGACACTTGGAGGGGTTACTAAAACAGCTTTTTGGCGGCTGGCGATCGCAGGCTCGTTGATTGCTGGTTATCGTAAAATGCATATTAGGGAAACTAACATAGAAACATGAATGATCATGCCGTACATCAAGAGCGTTCAGCTGACAAGGAAGAAATTTCTATCCATTTGGATTCAGATCTGTTAGACCAAATCAAGCACCTGACCAACGATCCAAGTAAGGTAATTGAAACAGCAATTCGTCAATGGCTCAGGGGTGAACGCGAACGAGATGATGAGTTAACCCGCACTTTAGAGCGCAACCCGCCCGTGCCACTGCGCGGCGAATGGAACGATTGAGATAAAACAGGTAAAGGAGTCCAGTCTTGCCGGAAAACTTTGGCTGAGACTCCAAGCCATTGCCGCTTTCATGTATGCCTGAGAGTCCACATAATCCTTTCGTCGCTTGCAGTTTCCAGGTTTCGTCTGATGATTGCTCCTACTGATTTCCACTGTCCTCGATCTGGGTATACCAATATGGAATATCCTACTGCACCAGGTAATTCTGGCTTCTTGCAGGGGTTAGGCTCCGAGCTTGTGTTTACTCAGGATGCATCTGGTCAGTACCACTCTTTTTACTGGCAATGCGCTGAGCGCTATGGTCTGATACATGAGCAAGTGGTAGGACTTCCCCTGAATGATACGTTTCGTCCGAGCGCCATTGAAGCGTATCTGGAGCAAATTGAACGAATATTGGAGCAACGGACTCCCGAACGTTGCATCCATTCATTTTGTTATGAAGATCAATTTTTCCCCTTCGAGTTGGTCATCAGCCCGATTTTACAAGCTGATGGCAAGGCGACAACCGTTCTAGTGATGGGTCACCTTTTGCCGGAGGCATCGGTACAGAATGTAATCAACTCTCTGGTACCCTTAACTCAAGACCCCAATCAAAAGCTGCTAACCCAAATTGCCAGGAAGATTCGTCGCACTCTTGATCTGGATACTATTCGGCAAGAAACGGTAAAAAGTTTGGGGAAGGCGCTTCAAGTGAGTCGCTGTATCGTCTGCTCCTACAAATTAGACCCACAGGTAGTCAGGGTAGAGGCGGAGTACTGCCAGGACGCTTTTGAATCAATACTGGGTAAACAGCTGGATCTAGAGTCCGAGCCGGATCTGAGAGAGGCACTCTCAAGCCTTGAGCCTGTGGTAGTAGAGCAAATCACGAATGGTAAATTCCAGGAGCAGTCAATGCTAGTGGTTTGTACCTCCTATCAAGACGAACCGAATGGTCTAATTAGCCTGCAACAGTGCGATCGCACCCGTCAATGGAGTGAGGCAGAAATCGAGCTGGTCAAAGAATTGGCTGAACAAGTCGGCACCGCGATCGCTCATGGCACTCTTTATAAAGAGCTAGAGCTAGCTAGTGAACGAGCCGAAGAAGCATCGCGTCTCAAAAGTGAGTTTCTTGCCAACACCTCCCATGAGCTGCGAACCCCTCTCAATGGCATGATCGGGTTTTTAAAGCTCATCCTGGAAGGGTTAGCAGATGACCCAGAAGAGCAGAGGGAATTTATCCAAGAAGCTCATCGTTCAGCAATCCATCTGCTCAATCTGATCAACGATATCCTCGATATTGCCAAGATTGAAGCCGGTAAAATGGAGCTTGAGCTGGGTCCTGTTAGGCTCGATGACCTGATACAGGATGTGGAAGATTTTACTCAAAATCAAGCACAACAAAAGAACCTGAGCCTGAATATTGAGCTGCCTGCAACAAACGATGAAGTAATTCTCTTTGGGAACTACCAGCGGCTGTTACAGGTGATGTTAAATCTAGTTGGCAACGCCATCAAATTTACCCACAAAGGTGGAGTGACGATTAGTGCTGAGATAATTAGAAGAAGGATAAAATTTAAAGATCAGGAACTACCTGGACTGGTAAGAGTGAGAGTAGCAGATACCGGTATTGGTGTTGCTCTTGACAAGCAAGACAGGTTGTTTCAATCGTTCAGCCAAGTGGATGGTGGTCGGACTCGCTCCTATGGGGGTACAGGTTTAGGGCTGGCAATCTCCCAAAGGCTCGTAGAAACGATGGGTGGCGTCGTCAATTTTTACAGTATGGGCGAGAACCTGGGTTCAACAGTTACCTTCACTGTGCCGCTTTATCAAGAACCCCTGATGATCGCCTAGTACAAGCTGGCAGAAATAACCCATCCGTTAAAATTCTCCCCCTGCCTCCCCTGCATCCCTTGCTTTCAGCACTGGTGGAAAATTTTTGCCGAGATGGTCTAGAGTATAGAGTCGATGCACGTCACTACATCTTTTGTCAAGAAGTTCAATGCTCTGCGAAGTTTTTTAAACTAGAAGGGTTGATTGAACAAAGTTTTTATGACAGAGCAACAAAGCGCTCGTGACTTATTTCGAGCCGCCTACGAAAACCGCTACACTTGGGACGAAAACTTCCCCGGCTACAGCGCCGACGTAGAAATCAAGCAAGGTGATGAAGTCTATACTGGCAAAGCTCGCATCAATAGCGACCTCAGTGTGGAAGTCACTGGCATCGAAGACGAAAAAGTACAAGAAAGCGTCTATAACCAGATGCGGGATATTGTTACCCACCGAAAACGGTCGTCTTTTGAAAAGGCTCATGGGAAGAGCGAGTTTAACCTGGGTGAAGAAGACGCCACTGGTGC
>DATNQP010000580.1:0-4004 GCA_036703965.1 Leptolyngbyaceae cyanobacterium | reverse complement strand
AAAGCACCTCTTGGCGAAACGTTGAAACAGTTCGGCAGGGCATCAGGCGTCACTATTGCGTCCAATTAGGGTTGCAACCACCGCAATTAATTGAGCAGGCTCTACTGGCTTGGCTATATGTTTCTGAAAACCTGCCAATAGAGCCTGGTCGGAGTCAGCGTTACTCGCATAGGCACTCAAGGCGATCGCCCGAATCTGTCCTCCTTGCTCTGGCGGCATCGCTCTGATTTGACGTATCAACATATAGCCATCCATTTCGGGCATGCCAATATCACTCAGCAGCAAATCTGGTTTCTCTAAAGCTAATGCTTCTAGTGCCTCTCTTGCTGATGCCACAGCTTTCACCACTGCCCCATACTGTTCAACCACGAAGGCGACGAACTCCCGCGAATCAACTTCATCATCTACAACCAGTATCTTGAGGTCACTTAAATCTAGAGCAGAATCAGGTTGTCTGCTGTCGTGATTTGTCTCAGGGGGAATTGCGCTCAGTGGTAGCCTGACGGTAAAGGTTGCCCCCTGCCCTTCTCCGGAACTTTCTACGCAAACAGTCCCCCCGTGGAGTTCTACCAAGTGACGGACGATCGCTAAGCCCAATCCCAGTCCACCGAATACCCTTGTACTACTGCTATCCGACTGACGGAAGTAATCAAAAACATGAGGCAGAAAATCCGGGCTAATCCCCTTTCCTGTATCAGTGACTTTTATTTGAGCCTGAGAGTCAATGCGCTCCAATCGGACTTCCACTCGACCTCCGTCGGGTGTGAATTTAACGGCGTTGGAGAGCAAATTCCAGGCAACTTGCTGCAAACGGTTTGGATCGCCTGCAACCAGCCCCACAGAGGGGTCAAGCACAGTCTGAATCTGAATCGACTTGGCTTGAGCCGCCAAGCCCACTGTTTCCATCGCGGCTTCAATTGTGCTTGCTAGAGCGACTGGGCAGATATTCAAACTGAGCTTGCCTCGCAGAATCCGAGAAACATCAAGCAAGTCTTCAATCAGTTGGATCTGCAACTTGGCATTGCGCTCGATGGTTTCCAGGGCACGGTCGGCAGTTTTCTTATCAAATGTGCGCGATCGCAGCAGTTTTGACCAACCGAGTATTGGATTGAGTGGCGTTCGCAACTCATGGGAGAGGACAGCGAGAAACTCATCTTTGATGCGATTTGCCGCTTCTGCTGCACTTCGTGCCGCTTCGCTAACTGCGCGTGCCTCCTGTTCACGAGCGAGTAGTTCGTTGCGTTCGTCTTCCGCTTGCTTGCGTTCAGTGATGTCGCGCATGATTTTAGCAAATCCTCGTAGCTGTCCCGTCTCATCTTGTAGCCGTGTGACAATGCCACTCCCCCAGAAACGGGAACCGTCCTTCCTCACATGCCAACGTTCGTTCTCAGCCCGACCTTCCGCCTCTGCCTTGTCTATTTCCCGCTTGTCTGCGCCCTGCTGTCGGTCTTCAGGTGTAAAGATAATTGAGCCAGATTGACCCAATATCTCGGCTTCCTGATAGCCTAAAATGCGTTCTGCTCCTAAATTCCAACGGGTAATACGCCTCTCGGTGTCGAGGAAGAAAATGGCGTAATCCTTGACATTCTCCAATAACAGATGGAACTGCTCTTCGCTTGCCCGCAGAGCCTCATGTACCCGCTTGCGATCGGTGATATCGCGAAAATAAATAGAAAGACCTTCTGCACAGGGATAGGCGTGGATTTCAAACCATTTATTTAACGGCGGGTAGAACTGTTCAAGCTCAACCGTGACCCGATCCGCCATCGCTCGCTGAAATTCTCGCTCAAACGCCGTCCCCGCCACCTCTGGAAATGCCTCCTGGGGCACCTGCTTGCCGATCAGCTCTTGGCGAGGTGTCTGCAAAAGCCGCCCTGCTTCTTCATTGACGTAGGTGAAGCACCAATTGCGATCGACAGTAGTGAAGCCGTCAGTAATACTTTCGAGAATGCTTGTGATTCTCTCCTGTGCCTGATGTGCTTCATCGCGTGCCCTTGCCAATTCCTCATTGGCGGCTTGCAGTTGTCTGTTGACCTCCTGTAACTCTTGCGGCCTGAGATAGATGTCCGCTTCCATCTGCTCAGTACGTTTTTGCAGCGCTTCCGTGAGCTTGTGTTCCTTGATTTCCTGCTGCTTGAGGCGGATGAACTCCGTTACGTCCTCGACGCGATGGATGATATAAGCAAGCTGTCCGTCCTTGCCAAAGACGGGTGTATTGACAGGACTCCAATATCGTTCCTCAAATCCACCACCCACCGATTCCGGGCGAGGAATGTCGTACTTCTGCACCGCCATCGTATGCGATGCTCGATTTTGCAGCACGCTCTCAAGTGAGCCTCGCAGATTACGAACCCCCGTAGCGGTTGGCTCGTTAGGATTATCAGGGAAGACATCAAAAAGGCTACGCCCCAGAATCTCCTCCCGTTTCGTCATCGTTGCACGTAAGTAAGCATCGCTGACCGCCACGATTGTAAAATCTGGTGTCAAGACTAGATACGAGCCTGGTGCTGACTCAAACAGAGCTTGAAAGTCAGGTGTTGGCACAGAGGATGAGGAGTCGGTCATAGCTTACTGATTATGAGTATTGATTCTATTTGCTCTCCTTATTGAGGGAAGATAGCTTCATAGCACGACTTTCAGGAGAAATTGATACCAAGGCTGGACGTTTACCTTTAGCGTTACTGTTTTAAACTTTCAATTATGTCAGATAGTTTAGCGATCGCTTTCCCTTGGGAAAAACTATCGCGGGTATAGAAAACGGGCAAAGCCCAAAACTCTACCCCGAAGGCGTTGCGCACTCTGGAAATAAAATGACTAAAAGTGGTGAACAGAACAAGTCCTTGACTGGCTCATCCGATGAAGTCCTAAACCTTATATGCTCAGCCAGCCGGTGACCTGATAGCTGAATTGCAACAGTCTGGTATCAGGCATACTCCCAAAAATATCGTTTGGATTACCAAGTGGTTCGATGGCAAGATTGTTTTTTTGGAGACGGGAAACACCAGAGCGGGTTTGCAACATATTCTAGAAAAGCACACATCAGATTTTGCTAATAAAGGCATCCCCAATAATATTTATAGAACTTACGCACAGACGCTGTATAGAGTAGGGGCGAGGCATGCCTCGCCCCTACAGATAGCGATTCAAAGGTAAATTTGCGTAAGTTCTGATTTAGATAATTTCTGTACGAATACAAATTTCGCTTTTAAATAACTTACTTTCTTTGTTCAGCGAGGATAGCTTTATGCGCCGTGCCTCACTATAAATTGGGACTAAGGCTGGAGCTTTACTTTTAGCATTGCTGTCTTTCAAGCTTTCAATCACTTTGGAGAGTTGTGCGATCGCTTGCTTCACCTGATTGGGTGAAGCAAGCGGGTGAAGGCAATAGATTTCTTCAAAGCGTACTATAGGTATCGCAATAATCTTTGACTGCATCTTCCCTGCAAGCCTCTCCGTAGCAGGCGCAACGGGAAGAGTCATTCCACCTTTCACCATTCGCGAAAAACGCCAACCTGGTTAATTTTATGAATCGCATTTTCCCTCTTGGTTTGCTTGCTTTGCTGCTAATTGGTTGCAGTTCTCCAACTTCTACAGCATCCACTCAGAAGGTGAACCCAGTTGAGACGTCTGTACCAACGCCAATCGCTCAAAGCACTTCCTCCTCTAATCCAGCCGTCAGGAGAGCAACCCCCCAAAGCCAGAATGTCTATCGCAGCGCTAGATTTGGTTTCGGGTTCGGATATCTCAATGGTTACGTCGTAGATCCCAGCAACGAAAATCGACGACCCAAACCGAATGAAACCTTACAAGGAACAATTGAGATTTGGAAACGTGCCGACTATCAAGCTATCAAGTCGCGAAACTTTGAAGGTGCTGAACTGCCCCCTAACATCAGCATTACTGTACACACTAATCCCAATCGGCTCCCGCTTTCACAATGGAAAGATCGCCTTAGCATAGGCAGTAGCAATACTCGCACCGTCACCGTTGCTGGACAAAACGCT
>DATNQP010000579.1:0-3614 GCA_036703965.1 Leptolyngbyaceae cyanobacterium | reverse complement strand
CCCATCAAAAACCATCAGTCGCCGGACTGGTGCATTTGCCTTAATTGACAGTCTCAAGCGTCACGGTGTCCAGCATATTTTTGGCTATCCGGGTGGTGCGATTCTTCCGATTTACGACGAGCTATACAAGTGGGAAGCAAGGCGTGAAATACAGCATATCCTAGTCAGACACGAGCAGGGAGGCTCCCATGCGGCTGATGGTTATGCTCGTGCCACCGGCAAGGTGGGTGTCTGTTTTGGAACATCAGGACCGGGAGCAACTAACCTTGTCACGGGTATTGCTACAGCTCACATGGACTCGATCCCGATGGTAATCATAACGGGTCAGGTTCCCCGTGGGGCAATTGGTAGTGATGCCTTTCAGGAAACCGATATCTATGGAATTACCCTGCCGATTGTGAAGCACTCCTATGTAGTGCGTGACCCCAGAGATATGGCGCGGATTGTGGCAGAAGCCTTCCACGTCGCAAGCACAGGGCGTCCGGGACCAGTACTCATTGATGTGCCTAAGGATGTTGGTTTAGAGGAATTTGACTATGAGCCAGTGGAGCCAGGTACGGTCAAGTTAACGGGTTATCGTCCCACACTCAAGGGCAATCCCCGCCAAATTAACCAGGCGCTGAATCTAATTCGTCGGGCGCGACGACCACTGCTTTATGTAGGAGGCGGCGCGATCGCGGCTGGTGCTCATGCAGAACTGCGGAAGCTGGCAGAAATCTTCCAAATTCCTGTAACAACAACCTTAATGGGTAAGGGTTCGTTTGAGGAATCCCATCCCTTAGCGGTGGGGATGCTGGGAATGCATGGCACCGCCTATGCCAATTTTGCCGTGAGCGAGTGTGACTTACTAATTGCTGTAGGTGCGCGTTTTGATGACCGGGTGACGGGCAAACTGGATGAGTTTGCCTCTCGCGCCCAGGTAATTCACATCGACATTGACCCGGCTGAAGTTGGGAAAAACCGTGCCCCAGAAGTGCCGATTGTAGGCGATGTGCGATTGGTGCTGACTGACCTGTTGCGCCGGTACGAGGAAGTGGATATTCCAGCAGAGCCGAACCAAACCAAAGAGTGGTTGCAACGAATTAACCACTGGCGTAAAGATTACCCCTTAGAGGTGCCTCAACATCCCGATAGCCTGTCGCCCCAAGAGGTGATTGTGGAGTTGGCTCGTCAGGCACCGGATGCTTATTACACCACAGATGTGGGTCAGCATCAGATGTGGTCCGCACAATTCCTTAAGAACGGACCACGTCGGTGGATCTCTAGTGCGGGATTGGGAACAATGGGTTACGGCTTACCGGCAGCAATGGGCGTCAAGATTGCGCTGCCAGATAAGCAAGTAATTTGTATTGCGGGTGATGCCAGTATCCAGATGAATATCCAGGAACTGGGAACCCTGGCGCAGTACGGGATTAATGTGAAGACAGTGATTATCAACAACGGCTGGCAGGGGATGGTGCGCCAGTGGCAAGAGGCGTTCTATGGAGAGCGTTATTCTTGCTCGAATATGGAAGTCGGGATGCCGGACTTTGTGAAACTGGCAGAGGCGTATGGCGTTAAGGGCATGTTGATCCAGAGTCGGGATGAACTTAAGGATGCGATCGCCGAAATTCTTGCCCATGACGGTCCAGTACTCGCAGATGTCCAAGTGAAAAGAAACGAGAACTGTTACCCAATGGTTGCTCCTGGCAAGAGTAATGCTCAGATGATCGGTTTGCCAGAACGCAGCAAACTAGAAAAAGCTACAGAGCTAGTCTATTGCAGTAACTGTGGCGCAAAGAATATCGAGAGTAACAACTTCTGCCCTGAATGTGGCACAAAGATCTAATTGACTCAGCTCAATTGAGCTTGAGCAAAAGAAAGAAAGCAAAAGTCCCCTACCTGACGGTAGGGGCGAGAATTTAACCAGTTAAGCGCTAATTTTCTTTCCCAAGGTTGGGGGGCAGGAAGTCGCCTGTGGAGATTAGGGGCAGGGGGCATGGGGGCAAAACGCTGTTGCCCTACAAGAAGTATAAATAATCACACGGGTTGTGCTATTGCAGAGTCGGACAATTCCTTCCAATGACATAGGTACCACCTCTTTCCAGTGGTAGAGGAATAGTTTGTAGTCTTGCTCTACATTGAAGGTCACGGAATTATTAATAAAAAAAGCAAGCCTTACCAGGTAAGGAAACAAGGGAGCGAAGAGGCTATGTCATACGTAGAGCGACCGGGTAGCAATTTTGTTGCGGAACCCCCAATCGTGAATCAAGTGGTCGAATATCACGACCGTGTGCGGTGGGGTCCGATTATTTCAGGTTTGGTGGTTGCCTTAGCAACTCAACTCATTTTGAGTGCTCTAGGTGCTGCTATCGGTTCGACCTTCCTTTCAGGTTCAGGTGCACCTAGATCAAATGCTCCTGGGGTAGGTACAACTGTAGGAATTTGGTCAATCATCAGCTTATTAATTTCCCTATTCATCGGCGGTTGGGTTGCAGCCCGTGCCTGTGGACCAATGAACCGCAGTACAGCCCTTTTGAACGGTGCAATACTTTGGGCAACAACTCTGGCTCTTAGCTCTTGGCTATTGGCAAGTGGTGTATCTGGTGCTTTTGGTGTTGCTGCCTCAAATGCTGGTGACGTCATCAACCAGGTTCAACAGCAGGGTGGCGTCAATTTACCGAACAATGCACCCAACGTAACGGCCGACCAAGTTCGTGGCATTGCTGGCAATACGGCTAAGGGGTTGTGGTCATTTACTATAGGCTCCTTACTTGGTTTAGCCGCATCACTGGCTGGAGCCTCAGCTGGAACGCGTCGCCCTCGGGAACATCGGGAACATCGGGTTAGCTGAAAAACAATAGCTCTGCTGATTTGTAGCAACCTCCTCTAGCACCTGAGAAAAGGTGCTTTTTTGTAAAAAAAAATGAGGCTTACGTCATAAGGTATTAGGTGCTACCTCATGATGTAAGCCCTTCAAGTCCTGACTGAATCAATTTGTGTTAGGTACTTCCAATTGTCTTCTATCCCCAGAACATACTGCATCAGCTACATTTCTTAATCTTTTACGCTGTTTGGCTGATTCAGAGTTGCTGAATGATTTATAAAAGTTTAAATATTTGCCATTGATATCTGAAGCTTAATATGCATCTCAATCCTTGTGCAGGGGATTTGGGGGGCTTCCCCCCAATCTGGGTTTTTCCAACGCACGACTACTTTTCGCTTAAGTCAGTGCCATTCCAGCTAAACCCGTGTAACCCAGTCTGAAAGGAAATGATCGGCGATGCCTACAGCTACAGGTATAGTCCGCACGGAGTCAATAATCTGGAGAGATGCTAGAAAGTATCAGGTTCCTAATAGATAGGTTTAGGAGTAGCGATTCTCTCCCTTTAAATTAGTTATTGGCTCATGCGACAAATGAATATCAAGGGACATTAATCGATAAACTTTAATATTATGGCTGATTTCTTTCAATTTGAAGCAGATTTTGTCGATTCCCTACGTTGCATTCCTATGCAAGTGCGGATGAAGCTAGACACCTGTGGCAGCAAACTCAAGCTGACGCACTGGCACCAGTTTACTCAGCAAGAGCGTCAGGCACTTGTAGAGCTACCCTGCACAACAGCAGATGAGAT
>DATNQP010000578.1:0-6696 GCA_036703965.1 Leptolyngbyaceae cyanobacterium | reverse complement strand
TAATCCACGTCGTAGTGGTCAGGAGCACACATGAGGAAACGAATCGAATCAGTCATAATCGATTTAAGATGGGGTAGACGCCTACAAGCCTGGTCGGGTTAGCAATTGTTCAATAACTGTCACGGTAATTGCCACTCCTGAGCACTTCAGGAGGAGTTGGCTACTGGGCGCTTTATAAAGACTAGTCTTCTATTCTAAATGCCTGGGCGTATCCAGGTAGTTCATAGAGAACCGATAGGGAGACATCCCGATTTTGTAACCTGAGGATGTAGGGGCACACTTCAATACCAGTCGGTAACATCACCCGGCTGCTCAATCAGGTTGATACTCCCTAAGAATATTGACTCAGGCTCCCATGCAGATCAATACTAGCCCTTGGCTGTTATTGACTTAATGCTGATGCTGTATTTCATCTATTTGAGAACCGCTATATCTGCTACCTTCAAACAGCCAAGGGGGAAATGATCGACCTCAGTAGGTTGTGTGGTAAGTCAACTAGAGTTATACCGGTTCTTCAAGTAACCTATCCACAACCACCGAACGTTTACGATCGAAATGCTATGAAAGCATTTGACGACTTAGTCTAGGGACCGAGCAATTAAAGCAAAAATTTTGAAAACCTTTATTCCGATGCATCTAACCAAGCTTTCCCGGTTGGTGGCAAGGTTGGTTAAGCGAATGAGAGCCAATGTGGCGATCGCCACCGTTGTTGCTTTTGCCATCCTAGCCGGACATACAGTATCCGCTCAACTCGTTGATGGCGGACCCTCTCAACCGCTTGCTTCGCTTAAAACCGTATCAGTCTCTGAGCCATCAAACTTGGGAGAATTTATCAAGGACAAAGTAGCCGCAATTCGCTTAGGAAAAGCGCTGTTTTGGGATATGCAGGTCGGCAGCGATGGGAATCAGTCCTGTGCCAGTTGCCACTTTCATGCCGGAATCGATACTCGCGCTAAGAACCAGATCAGTCCAGGACTGTTGCGGGTGGCTGCAAACGGCACCCCAAACCCAGACGTGACCTTTAATTCGGGCAATGCCCCCAATTCTGTGCTGAAGCCAGCAGACTATCCGTTTCACAAGCTGGCAAACCCGAACGATCGCTCCTCGCAAGTTCTGGCTGACAGCAACGATGTTGCAGGGTCTCAAGGGGTAAATTTGACAGAATTCCTCGACATCATTCCCGGTAGTGCGGTCGATAAAGTGGCGGTGCAGCCCGATCCGGTCTTCAACGTCAAGGGCATCAACGTGCGCCAAGTCACTGAACGCAATACGCCCAGCACAATTAACGCTGTGTTTAACTTCCGCAACTTTTGGGACGGACGTGCTCAGAACGAATTTAATGGCGTGAATCCGTTTGGGTCAAGAGATAAAGCTGCCTTTGTCCTAAAAGCACCAACCAAACAATCCGCATTGCAGCAGGTGAAAATTAGTCTGAAGAATTCATCGCTCGCTTCGCAGGCAGTAGGCCCACCGCTGAGTTCTGTTGAAGAATCGGCAACGGGGCGGGTATTTCCAGACATCGGACAGAAGTTTGATCGCATTAAAGTTAAAAAGCTGCCTAGAGAGACGGGTAAAAAGCTGAGGGTGCTACAGCCGCTTAGCAAACAGCTTGTGCATCCCGAAGACAGCGTTCTCGGCACATTTAGCAGTTGGCCTAGCCCAGGACTCAAACAGAAAAACTACGAATCAATGGTTGAGGCTGCGTTTCAGCCGCAGTGGTGGGACTCGAAGCAAATCATCCAGATTGGCACCGATGGGACTCGGATTTTCAAGCAGCCGCAAGGAGCTTTGGCAACAGATGAGTTCACGCTGATGGACTACAACTTCTCACTGTTTATGGGATTAGCAATTCAACTGTACGAGTCCACCTTGATTTCCAACAATTCATCCTTCGACCAGTACATGGAGGGGAGCAGCAACGCGTTGACTGCCCAACAGAAGCGAGGCAAGGAACTGTTTGAGGGTAAAGCGAAGTGCGTCAACTGTCACGGAGGGGGTGAATTTACCAACGCTTCCGTCAAGAATGTGCAGAATGAACGGCTCGAACGCATGACCATGGGGAATGGTGGAGTAGCCGTTTATGACAACGGCTTCTACAATATTGGCGTTCGACCCAGTTTGGAAGATTTGGGCGTGGGCGGCAAAGACCCCTTCGGCAATCCACTTTCAGAAGCGCGGCTAGCCGCGAAAGGACTCTTCACGTCACTACTGAATGCGACTCCAAATCTAACCGTCGATGAAAATGAGCGCGTTGCTGCGGATGGTGCATTCAAAACGCCTGGACTGCGGAATGTGGAGTTAACGGCTCCCTACTTCCACAACGGGGGTCAGCTCACCTTGCGACAGGTAGTTGATTTCTACAATCGAGGCGGGGATTTTAATGAGAACAACATTGACAATCTCGATCCTGACATCCAGAATCTGGGACTAAGCGAGGAAGAGAAAGAGGCGCTGGTGGCATTCCTACTATCTCTAACTGACGATCGCGTTCGCTATCAGCGCGCCCCGTTCGATCACCCACAACTGTTTATTACGAATGGGCATCCGGGAGATCAGAATGCCGTTACAAACGATGGCACTGGGCAAGCGACAACGACACTGCTAGAGTTGGCTGCGGTAGGTCGGAACGGGAGCACTCCCCTACCCAACTTCTTAGGCGTTTCCTCTGCGGCAGCAACGGCAAAGAGTACGCCGCCATCGGCGACAAATCCACTCGAGGGAAGCATTACTCAGCAAGACTGCCCACCTGGCTCAAAACTTCAATTGCTCAACGGAGGATATGCTTGTCTCACTAACTAAGGACTTCCCGCAGCATTGAACATCGCTTTCAAGGGGAGCGGCAGGCGATTTTTGCGGCTGAAGCTTAAGAAAACCCATGCTCCCGATCGTGAAATCTATGGCAATCCCGTTTGAGTCGTCAACTTAGCGGTTCAAGTCCCCAACTTCTCAAAGAAGTTGGGGATTTTTCATTCATCAGCGATTGAGGAATGCCAAAGAATGCACATTAGATCATTTAAGTAGGTAGGCACAAATAAACCAAGGTATATCAACAAATGTTAAGAGACTAAAATCCTCTTCTCTTCTGCCTTCTGCCTTCTGCCCTCTGCCCTCTGCCCTCTGCCCTCTGCCCTCTGCCCTCTGCCCTCTGCCCTCTGCCTTGCCTCAACGACAAATATTAATGCCCACTTACTTACAACGCAAGATTGCTAGGCTAGAGCAGGGGCAATGTTTTTTCTGCGGGGATACATTTGTGAAATTGCTTTTGTTGATTGTAGTCACTTGCATCGCACTAACTGTACCAGTAAGTACAGCCGCTTTTGGGTTGCCATCAGCTCAGCCAAAGCAGTCGTCAAAAAGTACAGATGTAACTCCCTCAGCAGCACCGATGTCAGAAATCGATGTCCCCGCTTGCTACATACAGATGCCTAATAGTACTCAATTAATTGATTTGACTCAGATTTGTGGTAAACGGCCACAAGACTCACCTATACTCCAGGGGAGTTATCCTGAACCTCCTACTCCATATGATCAATCAGCCATTAAAACTTTTGACGATTCAGTGTACGGAGAGGGAAACTAACTGATGGCGTGTCGAGATATCATGGCTAATCTCTTGCGCCACTGACTAGATGAACTTATGGCTTCGTTCTTAAATGAGGATGTTGTTTTTGAAGTTCTCGTAGAAGTTGATTGACTTTTTGAGAATCTGCTGCGTTTCCCTGGGCTGAGAACAGATTGATAGCTTGCTGAAAATCGTCGAGCGCCTTTTCACAGTCGTCAAGCTTCACATAGATTTCACCTCGCTTCAAATAGGCAGCAGCCGAACCTGAGTTGACTTGAACTGCCTGGTTTAAACTTCTAAGCGCTGCTTGATAGTCACCCAGATTGTAGTAAACAGACCCAAGATTGTGATAACCGGTGCTCTCCTCTGGATACAGCCGAATTGCCTCAGTGTAATCTGCGATCGCGCCTTTGTAGTCCTTTAGATCTTCGCGAATATTGCCTCGACTGTTATAAAGATAGGTAAAACTGGGGTTAAGTTGAATTGCCTGGGTATAGTCAGCGATCGCGCCTTGATAATTGCCGAGTTTGCGATAAACATTGCCTCGGTTAACATAAGCATCTTCATGACGCGGGTTCAACGCGATCGCTTGACCAAAATCCTCAATCGCGGCCTCATATTTTGCTGCCTGTAGCTTTTCCAATCCCTGGTTAAACCAGCGATTGACACTCACCTGATTGGCATCAAAACCTGATAGATGGCCTGTTTGCGTTGGTGAGTGGTGGAGTGATGTTCCGTGCATCTGTGCCCTTACAGGCACTGCACACACTCCCAAAGCGATCCCTCCCCATATAGCTGCCCAGCCCATCCTTGCAAGGGATTTGTTGCTCAATTCCATTGTTTTACCCTTTATGTGTTGTAGCGTTCCGTAACGTGCGATTGACATTGACTGTGCTAACTGAGAGCCTGTTCTAGGCGCAAAATAACCCAAAAAAGGCTCTCAGAATTGCCAGTGCAACCTGAGCGCTGCAAAATCCGTAGGCTTCTAGAATCTCTCCAGAAGCTGAATCCTACAGAGGTGGAGCAGGTAAGGGTTTAGCCGGGGCTGTGGTGATCGGATTGGGTCCGCCCTGACCCACCATAAATTGGTTCATCATGTCGTGGTCTTCGTGTACCGTGTTGTGACAGTGCGACATATAGGCTCCAGTACTTGGTCCAAACTTGCCAATCACGCGCACTGACTCATTCTCGCCAACGTAGAACACATCCTTGAAGCCCCGCTCGTAGGCAAAAGGTGGATTCCCATTACGGTCAAGAAGTTGCATATCAATCAGGTGAACGTGGACGGGATGGAACCAGCCCCCTGAATTGTTGTACAACCGCCAAATCTCAATATCGTTAAGCTGAGGATTGGCATCAAACCGATTAACATTCCACGTTTTGCCGTTAATCACCCACAGTCCGTTTGTCCGCTCGTACCGAAATTCCCGCGTCCGAACGGCTGAAGAAGCCGGAATGAGATTGTAAGGACGCAGCGTGCTGGGAACAGAACTAGGATCAGACTCTTGGCGCACGATATCAAAGCGCATGACGACATCAGTTCCGTCATAGTTGATGTTGTTGGGAGGCTGAAGATTTTTCAGGACAATCTTAGTTCCCACCGGGTACTTAGAAAAGTCGATGACGAACTCGTAACGTTCTGCCATCCCAATCCGGAAATCGGTAACATCTACGGGCGATCCCATCAGACCTGCATCTGTGCCGATCATGGTAAACTTGCCGCCATTGCTGAGCGCGAGCCGGTAAGAGCGCGAAGTTGAGCCATTGAGTAGGCGGAAGCGGTACTTGCGGTTAGCGACTTCCATCCGAGGCCAAGGCACACCATTGACGGTGATCACGTCTCCCATCAGACTCGATTCACCTTTGTCGTCATAGACCAATGAACCGTTAGCTGAGAAAATTAAGTCCTTGAGCAGCAACGGTACATCGTAGGCTCCTTTCGGCAAGTTCAACCCCATCTCAACGTCATCTTGCACCAAGTAGAAGGCAGCTAGCCCTTTATACACGTTGGGTGCCGTTTTATGAATTGCATGGTCGTGATACCACAAGGTAGCGGCTCGGTTATTCGGGTAGATGTAGTCTTTGTATTGTCCAGGAGCAATCAAGTCTTCAGCATAGCCATCGTATTGCGGCAGTGATGCCATGCCATGTAAATGGGTAGATGTTGGCGTTTCGATGCTGTTGTTGATAAAACGGACAACGGATTGCCGATCTTTGCGCTGGATGATTGTAGGACCGGGAATTGTCCCGTTGTAGCTAAAAACCTCAGTGCTGCGACCCGGTAGGATGTTGACTTGTGTCTTGTTGACATTAATTTGATAGTAGTCAGTTGTTGCATCACTGCGGACAGGGCTGAGTACAGGTGGAACTTTTAATAGAAGAGAAAAGGGAGTAACTTTGGGGCTACCCGCGTCTCCTGCATAGCTCCTGCTTTGTAGTCCTATTGGCAACAGGAGTGAACCACCGGCTAGCACTCCAAATTTTAGAGCATCCCTTCTAGAAATCTTTCTCATTAGAGCTAGTGCAAAAGTCGATTTTCGTTACGTAGCTGTATTACTTATCAGCTCTGGTTTTGCCTTTTATGCAAGAAGTTTATTGTTTGTGTTCTTCTCTGGTAGATGGGAGGTCACCTTTGATTGCAACAAACTGCGTCGCTTGTTGGGAAGCCTTCGCAAAACTGATAATCCTTAATATAACTTAATAAAGTTTTGTTAACTTTGAGTCTAGCCTAGGGCATAGATCAAGTAATCTGAGTTGACAAAAGTACCGTGACGTGTACCAGTCAACAACATTGACTTGTTAAGTGCGATCGCGTTGATCAAGGATTATGTTAGGCGTCCTCCCCACTCGCACCCTCCCTCCGCAGAAAGAGCGGCGTCAGGAAGAGAAGAGCGCGATCGCGCTCTTCTTAAATACCAAAAAGTGTTTGAATCTGTTTTCGTATCCGAATAAACGGAGTCTCTTCTGAGGCTCCTTCATCGAGTAATCCTAAGTTTCGTAGCACCTGTTGACGTTCAGCTAATTTTTGAGCAATCTCATCAGCTAACTCCTGATGCTCTACCAAAAGTTGCTGCAAATCATTGTGGGATACAACAAACAGAATCGAATCTTCTAAAGTCCGAACCGTTGCTGAG
>DATNQP010000577.1:0-9367 GCA_036703965.1 Leptolyngbyaceae cyanobacterium | reverse complement strand
ACTGATTCTAGGTATCCAGTTTAAAAAGTGTCCTACTAGTGTATTTCAGCTAATGAGAGCTATTCATTGTTGAAGTATCAACAGTTGAGGTTTGAAAGATGGAAATCTTAGCCATTGTTGTTCTTGGCGCTTCCCTTGTGTGTAGCTTCTCTACCACCAAGCGAAAGCCGAAATCTCAGACTGATGTTCTCCAGAACGATGACCCAGATTTAGCTTTCATACAACCCTACGAATTTGATAGCAGCAAGGCTAAGTGAAAGTAGCCGTCGCCTAGGACTGACGCACTTTTCAAAACCTTCAAGTGCTTTCATTACGCTAAACACAAAATGGCAAACGCTTGAGCCAATTTGAATAGGTCAATTGAATTAGATTAATATTGATAGCCAATGACTGATTGGATAAATCTAGACGAACAATGGCAACAGCGCTCAAAGCATATGTTCCAGCGCTGTATCAAGGAACCAGACAGGAGCAAAGCTCAACTCGCTTGGTATGCGGCTTGTCAATCAGAGGAGATGCGATTGGAGTGGAAGTACGGGTGTTTGGAACAAGAAAGATTCGGAGCATTCGTCTTCGCTGCTGGCGATCGCTCACTTTTCACTCCAGAAAGCTCTCCGTCTGTAAGTTAATTGTGATACTACCACGGTATCCTCTTAGCGTTTCTGGTTAAGCCTTATTCCCTTCCTGTAAATGTCACTTCTAGGGTTGCATTAGGTTCAATGGTAAGGTAACCGTAAATGTTGTCCCTACTCCCATTTTGCTTTCTACTGTAATTTGACCCTGATGCAAGTCCACACATTTTTTGACGATCGCTAGCCCTAATCCTGTTCCTTGGATTGTGCCAGCATTGCTAGCTCTGTAGAAAGATTCAAACAATCGCTCCTGGTCTTCTGGGGGAATGCCAATGCCTTCATCCTGAAGGCGGAAAATGGCTTGAACAGAGCTGACAACTAATTCAAAACCAATCATGCCTCCTTGCGGAGAATATTTGACAGCGTTGGAGAGTAAATTCATTAAGATTGGTCGCAGCAAGGTCTCATCCAGATTTGCCGGAGTATCCTCGCCTTGAGCTGAAAAAGTCAGTGTATGCTGACTATTTAAACTCAATTGCACCTCCTGGATAATGTCACGACATAAGCTCTCTAAAGCCAAGTCGGTTGGATTAAAGTTTAGTTGTCCGGCTTCCGCTTTACCAATGAGGAGCACATCGTTGATCAGTTGGGTCATGTGTCCAACAGAGCCTTCAATTCGCTGAAAATGTTTCAGCTTTTTCTCATCTGGCCATTTCTGACTGTAAGTTTTGAGTAACTCAGTAGAAGATTGAATCGTAGTCAGTGGGGTGAAGAATTCGTGGGAGATTGTGATGATGATGCGCGATTGAAGTTCAGCGAGTTCTTTTTCTTTTGACAGAGCGTGGCGAATTACTTCTTCAGTACGCCGCCGCTCGATGATTTCAGTTTCCAACTTCACTTTCTCTTTTTCTAAGGCTTCTGCATACCGACGCTCAGTAATATCCTGCAATAAGCCAGAAAGACCAGTAATCATCCCCCCAGTAACCTGAGTTGCATGGGCATGAATTTCCATCCAGCGGCACTGCCCTGCTTTTGTCAAGTATCTCATTTCGTTCCGACAAGACCCTTTTTGACCTTCAAGGAGTGACTGCCACAGTTCCTGATGGAGTTGCCCATCGTCCGGATGGACATAATTCAAGACATTTGTCCCCAGACTCTCCTCAACCGTGAAGCCAGTGAGGTTTGTCCAGGCGGGATTAAGAAATGTCCAGTTGCCAGCCGCATTGGTCTGAAAGATTACTTCTTTAACGTTTTCAACAACAGACCGATACTGCTTCTCTCTCTCTCGCAACGTCTTCTCTGCCCAACTGGCTTCGAGGATACGACGGACACGCCGACGTAGCACGGGTGGGTGAATGGGCTTAGTCACGAAATCCGTGGCACCCGCTTCAAACGCCCAATCAACCGATGCCTGATCATTGAGTCCGGTGATCATCAACACCGGGGTATGTGAGGAAAGGCGATCGCTCTTAGCTGAATCTTCCCTGTTCACCACTTGGAGTTGAGTGCAGCAAGTAAAGCCATCCATCACCGGCATCATTGCATCTAACAGCACCATATCGGGTTGCTCTTTACTGTATGCCTCTAGACACTGCTCTCCATTCTCCGCTTCTGCCACTTGATACCCATCTTGTTCCAAGATCTGACGCAGCATCATTCGTGTGAATCGATCGTCGTCTGTGACAAGGATGAGGGAAGAATTTCTATCATCAGCTGTAGTCATACCTGAACTCCCTGACGCCCTATTGCAGCGTCACCTTAAATTTTTCGTACTCGAATTCAATTGGGGACAACTAGGATTGTCATAAATGATCACGACTTTTTGTCAACTCTCTAGAACGGATGCTTGAAAAAGTCACTTATGTAGTAATTCACTTGAGTTATGCAGCTTAAACCCAGCTCTTGGGATTATCCATGCTTTACCTGATTGATAGTAGATGTCTTGACTTTACAAAATCTTTAACGTTTTACAGACCGTATTTTTACGGAATTTTAGTATTACACCTTCAATAATTACGAAAAAAGATAAAACTCTAACTGCTTACCAAATCAGGACTCTAGTTTTGTCGGGTTGAAACAAAGCGTATTACGAAACAAATTTTGCGGCTGTAAGACGTATTACCAGGTACAGTAAGCCTTCCAAATTCTTTAGTAGGAGTGTAAAACTACTCAATAGTGAGAGTCTGAAAGCGGAAACACCAGATGAAAACTATCACCCATAAAGATTCTCCTCTTATCCTTGTTGCAGACGATGATCGATTCACACGAATGATACTGCGTCAGATCTTGGAACAAGATGGGTACCAAGTGACAGAAGTGGAAAATGGAGAGCAGTGTTTAAATGCCTACAGTCAAGAGCGACCTGATATGGTTCTCCTAGATGGGATTATGCCAGTAATGGATGGTTTTGATTGCTGCATCCAGCTACAAATGCTTCCCTTAGGCGATCGCACTCCTGTGTTGATGATCACTGGACTTGACGATCAACAATCAGTTGATCGGGCGTTTGAAGCAGGTGCTACAGATTTCGTGACTAAGCCCATTCACCCACCCCTGCTACGTCGGCGTTTACGTCGTCTTCTCGAAGCCAGTTGGAACCAAGAAGCGCTACGAAAGAGTGAGCAAAAGTATCGCTCGGTTGTGGACAACCTTAAAGAAGTCATTTTCCAAACGGACACAGCCAGACGATTGACATTTCTCAATCCTGCTTGGACAGAAATTACTGGATTATCCCTATACGAAAGCCTCGGCAAGAGATTCTTGGAATTAATTCACCCTGATGATCGCCACTTCCATGACGAACAATTCCAACGCCTCATTGAACGCAAACAAAAAGAGTGTCGCTACCAGATTCGCTACTTAATTAAAAATGGTGGCGTGGCGCATATCGAAGTTTATGCCTGCTTGATGCTAGGAGATGACGACACCGTTATTGGAATTTCTGGCACCCTCAACGATATCACTGAGCGCAAGCGTAGGGAACAGCTTCTAAGTGCAGAGCAGGCCACAGCACGCATCTTGGCAGAGTCGGCTACCCTGAGGAAAGCTACCCCAAAAATTCTGCAAGTGATCTGCGAAAACTTGGGATGGGATGTTGGGGAACTCTGGAAGGTGGACACAAAAACAAATGTGTTACATTGCGTTGAAACCTGGCATGTGCCGTCAATTGAAGCCTCGAAATTTGAGGCTCTCACGGAGCAGATCGCATTTTCAGCGGAAGTCGGATTGCCTGAGCGGATATGGACGAGTGCTGAACCGCTATGGATTGTTGATATTGTTAAAAATAGGAGTTTCCTTTGCGCTTCAATGGCAGCAAAAGCCGGACTGCACACTGCTTTTGGGTTCCCTATCTTGAACAAAGATGAGAAGCTGGGTGTCATGACTTTCTTCAGCCGGGAGATTCAGAAGCCTGCTCCAGATTTAATCAAGATGATGGCAGCGATTACTAGCCAGATGGGTCAGTTTATCAAGCGCAAACAGGCAGAAGAGAAAGTACAGCGCCAGAATCGGATTTTGCAAGCTGAATTAAATCAGGCAGCTGAATATGTGCGATCGCTTTTACCACTGCCTCTGACTGGAACCCTAACAACTGAGGCGCAGTTTATTCCCTCAACCCAGTTGGGTGGTGACGCCTTTGACTATTACTGGCTTGATGCTGACCATTTAGTCGTTTATCTGTTGGATGTAGCAGGACATGGAGTTAGGTCAGCTCTGCTGTCGGTTTCTGTGCTGAATGTTTTGCGATCGCAATCTCTTCCCAAGACGAATTTTTATCAACCCAGTAATGTCTTAGCCGCTCTCAATCAGATCTTCCAGATGAGCGAAAATGGGGATGACTATTTCACAATTTGGTATGGCGTTTACAATCGGGTTAAGCGTCAACTGGTTTATGCTTGTGCTGGACACCCACCTGCTCTCTTGGTATCAAACGCTTCAACCGCTACCTCGATAAAACAGCTGGGAAGCCCCAGTTCACCGATTGGGGTACTGCCTGAGATTGAGTTTGATCAGAATTCCTACGAAATTCAACCAGACAGCACTCTATACATCTTTAGTGATGGGGTTTACGAAATTCATCAACCCGATGGTTCGCTCTGGGGACTCAATGCTTTCATAAATTTCCTTACTGATTTTAAGAAGAGTCACACCAGCAACTTAGAGACAATATTCCATCACATCAAAAGTTTGAATGCCAACAAACCGTTGGATGATGATTTCTCCTTATTAAAAATCAACATTCCTTGAAATCAATCAAATCTCCTAGATTAGTCTGGAGGCTTGGAACCCGATTGGGCGGCATGCTGCAACTGCACAGTCCGCACGTCGCACTCTTTCGGTCAGCTCTCTAAATTAAATAAATCAAGCCAGATAAAAGCTAAAATCAGGTTTTTCTGTGAAATTTAGCCTTGTAAGGCTAAATTATTGTAGATACCATTGAAACTAATTCTATCTTAATCGCTCTTTATCCGGCTCTTGCCGTTAGTTCCTTATGGACATTCAGCTGATCAATATCGGTTTTGGTAACATCGTGTCGGCAAACCGAGTCGTTGCGATTGTCTCTCCAGAGTCTGCTCCCATCAAACGTATTATCACTGATGCCCGCGATCGCGGGCAGCTTATTGATGCAACCTATGGGCGTCGGACGAGAGCGGTGATTATTACCGATTCCAGTCACGTCATTCTCTCGGCGATTCAGCCGGAAACTGTTGCTCATCGCTTTGTGATCAGCAAAGATGGTCAAAGCAGCAATAATTAGGGTTTTCCTTCCCCAAAATGCAAGCAGGCAAACTTATTGTATTGACAGGTCCTAGTGGCGTTGGTAAAGGCACTTTACTGCGATCACTCTTAAAAAGGCACCCAGAACTGTATCTTTCCGTCTCGGTAACGACTCGTCAACCCCGTCCTAGTGAAGTTGACGGAAAACACTATTATTTTGTCAGCCGTTACAAGTTTGAACAAATGGTAACAGCAGGTGAGCTTCTAGAATGGGCAGAGTATGCTGGTAACTACTACGGGACGCCTCGCTTGGCAGTAGAGCAGAAAATTCAATTGGGTCAGTCAGTCATTTTAGAAATAGAAGTAGTTGGAGCAAGGAAAATCCACAAAACCTTCCCGACTGCCTTGCGTATTTTCATTTTGCCCCCAACCCTAGCAGAACTAGAGCAACGAATTCGAGGTCGGGGTCAGGATAGTGAAGATGCGATCGCGCTACGCCTCAGTTGTGCTAAAGCCGAAATCGATGCAGCTGATGAATTCGATCTTCAAATTGTCAATGACAACCTGGAAAAAGCACTTCTTAGCATTGAAGCCGCGATTTTCACAGCGACCAACTAAGTCAGGTCATCAACAAGAAATCATCATCCTTCGGACTGTATTAGTTTTTATACGCATCATGCATCATCGTCGGATTGTGTAACTTTACGACGAGACCTCTTAGATGACTTATCTCGATTTTGAAAAAAACCGTTAAAAGGTGTTACAAGACCCGGTGAGCGGTTCTTCGTTCTGCCATCCCTCCGTTGTTTTGCTGAACGTAGCCCACTCACTCTAGGAGATCTTTCCTCTAACTCCTCAACCTTGGCTGGCTTTAAGTCAGCGGGTTCGTCTTTGGTGTTCCACCAGCCAATCACCAAGCCACTGGCTAATCCTCCGGCAAAGCCCAGCAGGATACTTAAAGGGACTGGGTATCCCAAAAAGTAAAAGCAGAAGAGAAAAAACAACCAAAGCTTCAGTGCAGTTCCCGTTGAAAACCCCTTGGAGAAGCCAGTAAGGGTTTGTGTCATACTTCTTTTCTTTTCACTCATCACAAATCGGCAACTGAGTGGGTTTTGTGAGCTGTTAGGCGTTAGCCGTTGGCTTTCAAGTCCATTGTTCCGGCAGAGTTCAGCGTAGAAAGGGTTGCAGGTTAGAAGGTTGAAGGTTAGAACTTTTAAGCATTAACCCTTGACCTGTCAACTTTAGACCCTTCTTTAAATTTACCCTACCCTTTGAGAGGGATAGACTGACGCTGAGCTTTGCTGAAGAGAGTACCATGCTAAGCAAATGCTAACGCCCAACAGAGAATAAGAACGCCTCCGGTGAACAACTTGTTGACCACAGCTAATCGCTAATTACAGAAGTCTAGCAAGACCACGCGCTCATAAGTTTGGGATTGCCAATAATTGTGATGCCCAATCTTGTGTTGTGTCCAAAGTGATAACCAGGGATTGTTCCTCCTGTGTGAAGGGTTGGACTGCAGCTTGTTGCAGAGTTAGCAAGCTAGCTGTGGCATCAGAAACATCGCCGGTACGTGATAAGAGGCGATCGCGTAAAACGTCTTCGGGTGCAGTGCAGTGAATAATTCGTACCGGCAGCTGGTAGCTCTTAAAAAGAGCGATCGCTTCTTGTCTGAACGATTGCCGATCGTACTTCGCATCTAAAATTACCGTAAAGCCAACGCTAGCCAGCTTGATGCCCAATTCTAAGAGGCGTCCGTAAGTCTTTTCACTGATGGCTGATGTGTAAAGTTCATCTCCCCCTGGCTGTTCTAGGGGGACACCAGCAAGATGTTTACGCACTGCATCTGAGCGGATGTAAATCCCTCCCAAGCGTTGCGCCAGATGTCGCGCCACTGTCGATTTGCCAGAACCCGACAAACCTGACATCAAAATCAGCTGTCCCTGATTTGTTTTTGTGTACTCCCAGGCCAGTCGATAATAATCAGATGCGATCGCTGCTGCCTCTTGCTTAGCATCATCGGCAACCCCAGGGTCATCCAGTAAGAAAGAATTCACCTTTGCTCGCACATACGCCTGCCGACTCAAGTACAACGGTAAGACTTGCAATCCTTCCCAATCGCCAGTCTGCTCAATATAGGTATTCAAAAAGGCGTTCCCCAAATCTTGACGCCCTCGCGCATCTAAATCCATCACCGTAAAAGCGACATCATACATAACATCGACAAAGCGGAATGGCTCATTAAACTCAATTCGGTCAAACAGCTGAATTTTGTCATGCCAAAGACAAATATTTCTCAGGTGTAAATCCCCATGACATTCCCGAATTTGGTCACTTTCACGGCGGGTCGCAAATAACTCCTGACAATCGGCAAAGAACGTATCCGTAAAGTGCTTCGTTTCGTCATACTGCTGCTGGCTTTGAGGACCACCAATATACTTTTCAGTCTGCTGATAATTTTCGTCAATCGCCTCCCGAATTTTGGACACTTTTCCGAAACTACGAATGTAATCGCTTGTTTGTGCTTCGGCATGGAATTGGGCAACAATTCGTCCTAATTCTTCCATGTGAGCTGCTGTCACCTTCCCCTGCTCAAACAGATTGATAAACAGTGCCTCCTGAGGAAATTGGCACATTTTTAGGACATATTCTACTGGCTGACCCGTACCACCCAGAGCAAACGTGTCACCCTTCTGAATAATTGGCAAAACTTCCAGGTAAATCTCAGGTGCAATCGGCTGATTCATCCGCAACTCTTCTGAGCAGAAATGCTGCCGATACTCTAACGTTGAAAAATCTAAGAAGCCAAAGTTCATTGGCTTCTTAACTTTGTAGGCATAATCTCCAGTAAGAAACACGTAGGAAACGTGAGTCTGCATCAACTGAATCGGTTCTTTTACCGGGTGGGGATAAAATCCCGGTTGCATCATTTGCTGAATTAAGGCAGGAACAGTTGTCTGTGTCATCTCACTCCCTTTGGCTCACTTCGGTTACAGTCCTTGGTTTTTGCTAATAGCTGCTAGCTAATGGGAAAAACGCAATTAGCAATTGGCAATCTGTATAAAAAAGCCAGGGACAATTGTCCCTGGTCTAACTTATATCATTGGAGCAGACTTCAGATAGATGCTATTTAGGCTTCTGTGGTGGAGTCTGCTACCTCATCTTCTTCAGCAGCACGCTGTGCCGCGACGGTGACAACAGCTTCCCCCGGTTCAATCAGTGGCGTGATGCCTGGTGGCAAAACGAGTTCCTCAACACGTATGGTGTCCCCAACCTGCATATTAGAAACATCAACCTCAATCGACTCGGGGATATTGTCAGGAGCACACTGCACCTGAAGTTCCGTAAGCTGGGGGTCAAGAACTCCAGCGTCTTGTTTGACGCCCACTGCTTCTCCGACAAAGTGCAGCGGTACCGCCACGTCGAGGCTCTCTTGAGCTGCCACGGAGAAGAAGCTGATGTGGTAGAGCGACGTCCTCTTCCAGGGATGACTCTGCACTTCCCGTAGGAGAGCTTTACCACTCCAGGAAATGTCAGGAATATTTACCTGTACCAGTGTGTTGTTGACGGTAGCCTTTTTAAGCAAGGTTTCTGCTGTTTTGGCACTTAAGGTCAGGGCAACAGATTCTGCACCTTTGTGACCATAGAGAACCGCAGGGACTAAACCAGACCGGCGCAAAGCTCTTGGCTTACTGCCTTCCGGTCGCTTTTGACATTCAACTGTAACGTCCATTTCAGTAGCTTTTAGGGGTTTTCAAGGATTGGTGATTGGTGATTGGTTATTAGTGATTAGTTGTTGGTTATTAGCAAACAACTAATCACTAACAGCCAACAACAAGGTTCAGACTCCCGAGGTGACTGGTGTCCCGTTAGCGTACAACAGCGCCCGCTTCGGACCATGAATCGGGTCTTCCACAATAATGGTTTGGTCGCGGCTTGCTCCTAAAGAGACAAGAGCAATTGGCACTTCCATTAACTCTGCCAGGAATTTGAGATAATCCAGCGCTTGCTGGGGTAAGTCTTCTAAAGACCGGCAGTGATCTGTGGATTGTTGCCAACCCGGTAGGGTTTTGTAGATG
>DATNQP010000576.1:0-13198 GCA_036703965.1 Leptolyngbyaceae cyanobacterium | reverse complement strand
CGTTGATTACTCATATTCTTGAAGCCGAATCACTGGAGCAGGCTAAGGCAGGAGCTGCCAAACTCAAGGCGATGAGCCAATGTTTCCTAAAGTGGACAAATAAAGCCGAGTGGTTATCATTTGAGGTGCTCACTCTGCCTCTGTTTGTCCATGAGCGGTTATCCATCAAGGCGATTATCGAGACGCTGAAGAATCATAAGAAAGGTGAAGAGCAGATCGAGTACGCCCATCAAGCGGTGTCTGGGACACTAACCGAGCCTCCTCTCCACTTCCAGTATTCTGAACATCCCCAGTTGCAGGAGATCTTTAGATTCATCGAGACCAATTATCACCAACCTACTATTAGCTTAAATAAGATTGCACCATCGTTTGGCTATACTCCATCTTACCTGACTAGCTTAGTGCGTCGTTTGACTGGAAAAACCGTGTATAAGTGGATTATCCAACGTCGAATGTTCCAGGCCCGTCACCTGCTCCTGGAAACTGACTTGGCAGTTCACGAGGTTGCTGAGGCTGTGGGATATGTAGATACAGGTCATTTCGTCAAGCATTTTCGTCAACTCCACAAGCTGCCTCCAAGAACCTGGAGAGATATCCATCTCCACCCCTAGACCCGCTCGGCAGAAGTTTTCCACCAGTGCCGAAAGCCGGGGCAGGCGGGGGAGAATTTTAACGGGTGAGTTATTTGTGCCCCGATGCACTAGAGCCTGAATTCTGCGTCAGCAAATTACCTTGAAACTTTCTCCAGTAAAGGTTACAGGCAAAATCCACTTTTGGTTTTATTGTCAATTAATACTGAGCTGGAACAGCTTCCAGAAGCAATCGCTTTGTGAGTTTTTACGTCGAACTCACCCCTCTTTTATGATTATCGGAAAGAAACCCAGCCTTTTCGTGAACCTGTTCCACGGAATTATCGAGTTTTTCCCCAAAGTCATTAACCCTCTTTAATTACTCCAGAAAGAGAATAAACGCTGAGCCTTTTTCTTATAGTATTTGTCCTCTCAACTCAAGTATTTTGATAGGAAAACTCGGCATTCTAAATATTCTTTCTCTAGAGTGAATAAAGAAAAATTAAGTATGAAAGAAAGCTCTGCATTTATTCTCTCAATAAATAATTAAATAGGGACAACTTGGTTTAATTACTAGGAGCAGTGGGGCTTGTTCCTACGCAGTTCTGTGCAATTTGTATGCAACTAAAAAATTTCCAACTAGATCTTGATTTTTGACATTGTGAATAAATTGCAGCCTTGATACTGTGAGCTACAGGAATTAAGAATCCCGAGGAAGGAAATAATCAGCCAATGAAGGAGCGAATCAACTACTACAAGAACTTAGTGGCAGATTATTCAAAGCCTGGACTCGTTCCCAATGATGTCAAGAAAGATGAAGCTTATTTTATTACCGGTACACAGCTTTTTGTGGATGGCGGTCTAACGGCTGTTCTTGAAGAATGGTAAGAGTGAATATGCCTAATTTTTCATTGGTAGTTTCAGTAGTTACTCTGACCTCTGCTGCTGTAGCGATGCTTATGGTGGCATCGACTTCTTCCTACGCGGCACCAATGCAGCCTCCCGTCACAAATAATAATGTTGAGGCTAAAACGGAGGCAAAAAAAACCTCAACCTCTACTGAGCTGGAGCAACCAAATGTAGCTGAGATTGACACTGAGCGTCAAGTCGCTGTGACTCCAGCACCCCCTGCAATTAGTTTCCCAACATCAGCTGATTCTAGTCTCTTAGAGCCAATCCCCGGTGACACCGCAGACAGCGATTCGATAACCAGAGCCAGGACAGCTGAGATTAACACTGAGCGTCAAGTCGCTGTGACTCCAGCACCCCCTGCAATTAGTTCCCTAACATCAGATGATTCCAGCCTCTTAGAGCCAATCCCCGGAGACACCGCAGACAGCGATTCGATGACCCAAGTAACCTCGGTTTCCCAACTGTCTGACATCCAACCCACAGACTGGGTCTTCCAAGCTCTAAAGTCCCTAGTTGAGCGTTACGGTTGTATTGCAGGCTACCCCGATCGCCTATATCGCGGTCAGCAAGCTATAAACCGCTATGAATTTGCTGCAGGCTTGAATGCATGCCTGAACAAAATTAATGAGTTGGTTTCATCTGGCTTGGCAAACCAGGTACGCAAAGAAGACCTAGCCGCTCTGCAAAAAATGCAAGAGGAGTTTGCGGCTGAACTCGCAGCAATACGCGACCGCGTTGATGCGCTCGAAGCCAAGACCGCTCGACTGGAAGCGCGGCAGTTTTCTACCACCACGAGACTCAACGGTCTGGCATTTGTCAACATCACTGGTGCAAGAGCCGGTTCTCCTGTGCGACGCGAACTTGGTTTTCGTGCTCCAGGAGGCGTTCCAGCTACAGAAAATGTTAGCAAAGCCAATATCACTCTCAGCAATCTGGTGTGGCTAAACTTGCTTACCTCGTTTACTGGCAGGGATCTTCTCACCACCCAATTGGTTGCAGGCAACGGCAATTCCCCAGCCAATCAATTTGTCTCAGCGGGATTGACAAACACAGCCGGTGTACCTTTTACAGACCAAACCGCCGCACCAAATCCCAATCATGTGGCTATCCAGGAATTGAATTACCAGTTTCCAGTCTTCAACGATAGAACTATACTGAAGATTGGCCCCAGGATAGTTTGGTATCGCATATTTGACACCAACCGATTCACTTTGTTTTTCAATGGTGCCGGTACTTTTAACTCTATTAACAGCACTCTGAGCAGTCCTGTTAAGCAGGGTGCCGGAGCTGTGCTTTCGTCATCCTTGGGCAACAAGTTTGATGTAGCCGTTGGTTACCTGGCCGAGAATAATACTTTTCTGCCCAGCCCCCCCTTTAACTCAGCTTCAAACCCAAGAGAAGGGCTGACCGGCGGTACTAGTATTCTCACAGGTCAACTGACATTTAAGCCTACTCAAGACATAAATCTGAGGCTGCTGTACAACCGGATTAACCAACAAGCGTTTATGGGACAGGTGGGTGGCTTTGCACCTATCAATGGACTTGCCGATGATGGCTTCGGTGGCTCACTCAGAAATGGTCAGTCAAATGTATATATAGCTAACTTTGACTGGCTAATTACCCCAGGAATTGGTCTGTTTGGGCGCTATAGCTTTAGTGATACGAATCTCAATCCGACTAACTCACAGCGTCCCAGGGGCAAACTGACAGCCCAATCTTTTCAAGTTGGGTTGGCCTTCCCAGATCTGTTTAAACGGGGAGCGCAGGGAACAATATCTTTTGGAATGCCTTTTGACTACACCAGCGGGCGGGAATTCTTGGTATCTGGTGGCGGTAATGGCGGTACTGAGTACGACTTGGAAACTGAATATTTCTTGCCTTTGACCCCGAATATTGCTATCGTGCCTAACCTCTACTTCATCTTTAACCCCAATAACTTTAGTAATAATCCTACTATATTTGTGGGAAACTTGAGACTGCAATTCAATTTTTAAATCTTGAAAAATGTTTATCAATACAATGATAAACACTCATTCAGAGTAAAGAGATAAAAAATAGATTGTGTACAGAACTCATGATTAAGAGCATGAAAAAAAGTAACTTTTGCTGGCTTCTGATAATAGTGTTAGTATTGTTTGTGTGGACAGGATTTAGCCCCAAGGCGATGGCTAACGATAATCCAGACAAAATATCCCAATCGAATGTGGTAGCTCAAACAATTGTTGGAGACGAAAAGCAGGTCGGGAATGGCAATGTTCGCACTTGGGTGAAAGTAGATAAAGATCAAAAGCCATTAAGTATTGGTATCACCGTAACAGAATCAGCACTATCCGGGTTACCCACAGAAGACGCTCCGCCCCAAGAAGGTTCCTTGAAGCTCAAGCTAATGGATGGAGGTCCCAATCATACATTCGAGTATGAACTGATGTTTCCACCAGTGGGGAAAACAGCATTTAATCATATGGGCTTCAACTGGAATCCAAAGGGGCACGGACCAGAAACATTTGAATTGCCTCACTTCGACGTTCACTTTTACATGGCTACTACAGCGTATCGTCACAACGTCACGAGCGACCCAAATGAGCCGACTAAATTTGCCAAGGTGTCGAACATATTACCCCCTAAAGAATTTCTTCCAGAGTATTATGAGCTAGCACTTAACACTGCTGAGCCTCGCATGGGGTCGCACTACGCTGATGTGAGATCGCCTCAGCTGAAGCCGGGGAACTTTTCCAATATTTTTCTGATTGGGGTTCATGATGGCAACGTAGTGTTTTGGGAGCCAATGATAACGTTGGATTACCTTAAAACAAAACCCAATTTCAGTACCAAACTGAATGTTCCAGAGGCATATCCTATAGGCGGATACTACCCAACGGCTTACAGCGTCGTGTACGACAGTAAGCGTCAAGAATACAACATATCCCTTGACGACTTGACGTACCGTAAGGCTTCATATCCTGGAAATGTCTACGGAGTTAATTAAACGGTAGAGTGACGGAAAGATCAGGGTGCGATCGCGTTTCTGTTTTGGTCCCTTAACTTGGAATGTTCATATTGAACATTAGCATACATAAAACGGAAGAACCCAAAAATCTTTCATCGCTTAAAAAAAGATGTTTCTATTAATGAGCGCCAAGCGTGGGAGCGAGGGGAGTGAAAATTTGATGGCAAGCAGAGGACTCACAAATTAGGTTAAAGAGATGTCTTTCTTATGAGCAACGAGCATAATTTAAAGTCTGGCTTAGGTCATTACCTATATGGGGTGCAACACTTCGGTATAACAGTTGATGACATGGCAAAATCCATAGAATTTTACACAGAAGTGTTGGGAGGGAAAGTAGCCATGAGCGGCGATGCCTTTGCAGGATCAGTGGTATACAACACCCTATTTCAACTTGAGGAAATAGAGGCTCATGAAAAAGGAGTAGAACCCAGGTCGTTGGGGGTTCCAGACATAATAGATGGAACAGTAGAAGTATTGGATGTCAGGTTCATTTCCTTTGGCAATACGGTCGTTGAACTCATCCATTTCCGAGATGCTAAGTTGACTCCCAATGCACCGAACTGTATCAGCAAGCTACCCAGTTGCGTTGGTTATGCAAATGGAACTCACCTCTCTTTCCATGTGAGAGACGATGTGGATCTGAATCAGTTTGCGACAACCTTGGAAGAAGAGTGCCGAAAGCGAGAGATTAATCTCGTATGCAACCGCATCATTCGGGTGAATTCTGAGGAGGAACGAACAAAAGTTGCCGCCAAGTACAACGCTAACAAATTTTGGAATGACCCAGACTACTTCGTAGAGGGGTACTCAGATTCAGATTTTGGTGATTTTCATGGATGGTCTTTATTCTATGCCAAAGGGCCGAATGGAGAACAGCTGGAATTTAACCAAGTTACTCGAACAGCTAGGGACAATTTTATGAGAGCCCAACAAGAATACAACCAAGCACACGGAACCAAATATTTTTGGCCTTCAGTAACTACATAAGGAGAGTAAATTGATGGTGGCTTTGACAAAAGTGAAATGGGATTGGCCACACACAAAAAAATGGCCGCAGTTTTCAGGAAAATACATAGACATCGTCAAGCAGATGTTTTTGGCGGGCGAGTCGATGAATTTGGAAAATTTTGTCCAGTTCTACACCGATGATGCCCTGTACCAGTTTAGTAACTTTCCGGTTGTGTATGGCCCCCAAGGCATCCGGGAGGCATCAGTTGGTTTCATCAAGCAATGTGAGGGGATACACCACCACATCAAGAACATCTGGGAAGTCGGAGAGGATACCGTACTTGTCGAAATGGATGTCACCTACGTCCGTTTTGATGGCAGAATTCACACTTTGCCCTGCGCTGACACCATCCGCTTCAAAGGTGACAAGGTTCAGGAACTGCGGATTTATATGGACATCTCTCCGCTGTTCGCCTCCTAAAGACTTCACCGCGTAGTTTGCGAGGTGCTTCCTTACAGCAACAAAAAAGAGTTATTTGGCAGTATTGACAAACCCTACAAATTAGAGAAGATATATGCCAGAAATAATTTCAGGAACAAAGACAGAGTTGGTCAGGCGTCTGATTGGGTTGTTCGAGAAAATGGCTGTGGACGAAGCTCTGGAATTGTTTACCGAAGACTCACTGTATCGGTTCGCTAACTACCCCCCCGCTCTTGGTCGAGAAGCCATCCGTCAAAATGTCAAGGCGAGCCACCTCGATCAGATCAAAGGCATTACCTTTGATATCAAGAATATCTGGGAAACGGGAGATGCAGCGATCTGTGAATTGGAGATTAACTATATCCGTATTGATGATACGGTCTTAAGGCTTCCCTGCACTGACGTTTTCCAGTTTGAAGGGGACAAGTTTCGGGAAATGCGGGTCTACATGGATGCCTCTCCGTTGTTTGCTGATTCAGCTCCGGCAGCTTCTAGTAGCAAGTTAGACTTGGCCAAGCGGCTGATAGCGGCAGTTGAGGCGAATAATTTGGACGAATACATCAATTTCTTTACCAAAGATGGGGTGTACAAAATCGGCAATTTTGACCCGGCGAACGGACACCAAGGCATTCGCGAGTTTGCAGCTCCGGTCATGCAAGCGTTCAAGAGCGTAACCCACGATAATGTGAAGATGTGGGAACTGGGAGATACAGTAGTTTGCGAACTCGAAGTCACCTATGTGCGAAACGATGACAAGGTGACTAAACTTCCCTGCATGAACATCATTCGATTCCAAGGTGACAAGGTGCGGGAATATCAGGCATTCATCGACGTTTCTCCCGCCTTCGCCTGAGGGCGCTAGGAGGAGGTTGTCCTGTGGGATGAGGCACCTGTTACTAGGTTAGTTACCCCTCAGGTTTGTGTTGTGATCGCGGTGATTCCAAGCTAATAGTTGCAGCAAATTTTGAGAAAAACCATACAAAGGCAGGGAGGATGCATGTCAGAAAATTTGCTCGGAGCCAATGCCAACATAGTTAGGCGTTTTTTGACACAGACTAAGTCGGTGGAGGAATTCGCCTCCTTCTTCACTGAGGACGCTCGATATCGTTCTGGCAATAATGAACCCTTGATTGGACGCGATCGCATACAGGAGTTTTCAGTCCGTTTTCGCCAAGGGGTGAAGGGCGTGTCCCACAACATCAAAGCCCTGTGGGAAATTGGAGACACAGTCGTCTGTGAGATGGAGGCCACCTACACTCGTCATGATGGCAAAGTTTTGACCCTTCCCTGCCTCGATGTCTTCCGTATGGAGGGAGACCTGTTCCGGGAGTTGGAAATCTACATGGACATCTCTCCAGTGTTTGCCTGAGGGCTTCCTATTCTGACATAAAGTTTTTCACCTGATTGACTCAGGACTTACGCAACTTGAACATTGATACTCTACCAGTAGTAGCTGACCATTGCCCAGACTACTTGTAGAGGCTCGGCGTAAGTCCTGTGACTGAAATTCCTCATACTAATGGACAGATTTCAAACCCAAAGTCAATCAATAGGGTGGGATTATTGCAATCAATTAGGTGTTGGCAAGAAATTCACTATTAGCTGAGGAGAAAAGTCATGAGAACAACTAACTATGCAGACCGAGATCAGGAGGGCAAGGCAGTCTTCTATGTACCTTTGTGGAAGAGAAAGGGAATTACCCTAAAGCTATTCGACGACTACTGGAGAAACGTTCACGGCCCAGTTTGTGCCCGACTACCGGGTCAGTACCAGTACTGGCAGTTTCATGTTGCTCACAATGAAGGTGGCATCTGGCCAGCCATTGAGGGCATAGAGTACAGCTGTCCTGAAGAAGATCTATTTGATGGCATCGCCGAGTTAAGCTTCAAGACTGAAGAGGACCGTCAGACATGGTTCAAAGCTGCCGCCATTCTGATGGATGACGAGCACAACTTATTTAGCAAGGCGATCGGATATAACACCAGTATTGGCAATTCTAAAACCTATGTGGATGGCCTTGAAAACGGGACTCCCAACGGCAAAGTTGGCGTTGAGAAGTTCCATGTTATGCTCAAGAAAGCAGATGCTGTTAGCGTGGAAGAATTTCGCAGATATATAACAGACAGCTTTGCACCAACTGTTGTCGAGAGCCAGCTGGTTTTGAAGTTACGCCTGCATCTGTTTGAGGAAGTGGATAGTTCCCGTCCTGATGCCGCTGGGGTAGCTCATTCCGAACCGCCAGAGAAGAGTTATCAGGCAGCATTTGAAATCGCTTTCTCGAACCGCCTGGAAATGGAAATGTTCTTCGCCTCGGAAGCATATGCCGCAGCAGTAAAAGACCAGGCCAAGTATGTCAAACAAATCAACCCATTTCCAGAACGCACTGCTTACACCTTTATCTACGGCGGTAAGATGACCCTGGCAGGTCAGCGGAGTTCAACCGTAGCTGAGTTGATTTTGAACATAGGGGCAACTAATCAACTGCGAGACAATGTAACTGCTCTCATGCTCGGTAAAAGTTCTTAAAGGTCAGAGTTCTCAGAGGGAGAACAACAATGAGTGAAATGAGTGAAATTCCATTCCAAGAAAATGCGATTCTGGGGGATGAAAAACTTCAGGCTGCTTTGAAATCGATCGACCAACATTGGGCAGATATTCTCATCCGGACAGCAGGTGAGGTTTGGGGTCTACCGTTAATTGACCAAAAAACCAAGGCTCTCATAACGATCGCTGTTGATATTGTGAATGCCAATGTGAGCGGTCCTTGCACTCCTTTTGAAACTCATGTAGATATGGCTCTGAAGCAGGGAGCTACCTTGGCAGAAATCAAGGAACTGCTTTTGTTCATGTGCGTTTACGCCGGGTTCAATAAGGTCGCTGGGGCGTTTGGCAGACTGAATGAAATTGAGGCTAAGGGAGTAACAAATCTGGGAACCGAGATCTAACAAGCGTTCTTTACGGCTAATGGTTGTCGGGTTGTGGCTGTCGAGACTACAAGAAGCTAGCTTTTTGAGATAGCAATCGCTACAGGTTGACACAAAAAATCTCAATTATAAAGAAGGTAAAGGCAATGGGAAAGCGAACAAACTACTACAAAAATTTATCCGCAGATTATTCAATACCAGGACTGGTTTCTGACGATCTAAAGAAAAAACTCATCCAGGAAGCCGAAGATATCATTAAGCTGAAAGAGCCTACTCTGCCACCGATCAATCCTACTTACACTCTAGAACAAATTGAAAAAGAAAACAAAGACTGGTGGCCTACTCATTGTGAGGCTTTGAGGCAGGGAAGAGGCGATATTTTAACAGGTGAATATCGGGACGATCTCGTTTATTTGTGCCAGGACGGGCCGTATTACGGACTGGAACAACAAAAAGTGCGAGAACAACATTGGTGGGCTTTGATTGCACAGCCAGACGTAACAATGTGCTGGCCAATCGTAATGTTTCATGGTGAATTTACCTACTTTGAATGGAAGTGTGTGGACGATGCGACTAACGAAACACTTGCCAAGGGCAATGTTACCTGGGTTCGACGCGGTCACAAAGGCGCATGCTACCTCAAAACCGAACAGCTGACCTTCTACCGTGATGTTTTTGCACCTGATGAACTACTCAAGTTGATTACCACAGCCTCAGGCGATTGACAGGCGGCGGTGAACGTCTTACCCGTTTCCCAGGGCTAGGACGGTGGGTAGGGCGATCGCATAACTGGTTTTGAGTGGTTGACTGCCTCGCAGTTATAGGCAACTAGATAAAACTTACAGAGAATTTATGAGCGAACAGAACAAGTTAGAGTTTGTTAAAGGGCTGTACGCCGCCTTTAAACGAGGTGAGATCCAGCCTTGGTTGGACGCCATGACAGAAGATGTGACTTGGCAACTATATGGGCCAACAGAGATACCGTTGTGCGGTCTGCGCACTGGTAAGAAGCAAGTAGAAGACTTTCTGCAAAAACTGATTAGCACGCTTCAAGTTAAAAACTCCGTGCCGACTAAGTTTATAGCCGAGGGCGATACAGTCATCGTGTTGGGATTTGTTCATAGCATGGTCAAGGAAACTGGCATAGACTTCCAGTCCGAATATGCTCATGTAATTACCCTGAAAGATAACAAAATGACAAGCTATCGTGAATACCTTGACACGGCTCAGCTATTAGCAGCGTATAAAGGCTCTTGATGTGCCAGTTGTCATAGCAATCTAAAAAGATGTTTTGGCGCTAATTGACTAGTTGGCTCTGATTACCGAAGGCAACCGCAGTAAAAAACCCAACTTTAGTGGGTTACAAAGGAGTTAAGACAAGATGACAGATGAAATCAAAGGCAAAATTGGTGTCCTCATTGAAGAGCATTTCGATCAAACTGAATATCGGATGTTCAATCAATATTTTCCTCAACACGGCTATGAAGTAGAGTACATTTCTCATTTGTGGGGGAATAAAGAATTACGCTTCGGCTCAAATCCAGATAATGATGAAGTCGAAGAGCATGTTATTGTCACTACAGAAGTTAACGATATCGATCCATCAGACTATAAGGGGATCATTGCGATCGGTGCCTATGCGATGGATCGCTTGAGATATCAGGTTTCTGTCAAAAAAGGTCAGAAAAATCAAGCTCCGGCGGTTGCGTTTCTCAGAAAAGCCATGAAGACCGAGGGTTTGAAAATAGGAACAATCTGTCATAGCTTGTGGCTTTTCTGCGCCGATCGCGATTTAATTGAAGGTCGCAAAGTCACTTGTGCACACAACATCATCTGTGATGTCGAAAACGCTGGTGCTGAAGTCATCTATGACGGTGACATGACGGCTGATTTAGTGATAGATGGCAACTTAATTACAGGGAAGCACCCTGGAGTTGTCGATCAATTCATGAAAATGTTTGTGGAAGAGATTGAGAAGCACGAGCAAAGGCAGACAGTAGAAACTGCAAGTTAGTCGCTTCCATCAATAAATTGCTGGTTAATGGCACCTTAAGTACACACAACAGGAGCATCCGAATGCAAGTAACCCCAGCTTGCTAGGAATCAAAAGCTTTGCGCCCCTACAGACTATACATTTGCCTGCATTGGGATGCTCTCCAGGGAACCCTCTTTTGACATCACCTTTGGAGTTTATAAGTCTTTGCTTGGAGAACATTAGCAAGCGATAACCCAATCTAGCTGTTCGCTAATTGTCGGCTTGTTAATTGCAGATTGATTCAACTGCTACTGGAGGCAATCCAATGGAACGCATGAGTTTTTCATTTTCGGACACGATCGCTGGGTACGTCACTAACTTTAACCGTAGCGAAAAAAGCTTTGGCATCAAAACATCAGATGGACGGGAATATCAGGCTTACCTGACTCCGACTACCTTTGGTCGGATTGCTCAGAATTTGGAGGAACCTTACAAGGACTGTACGGAACGACTTGCCGAGTTGCTAAAACCCGGTCAGCACGTATTTGCGTATGGTATCTTCTACCCACACGGAGAGGCGCACAAGTTTGAGGTCAAGTCCTTTGTCTTTCCGGGTGATGCTCCTGGCGCATATCGGCATGAAGAGCAAGATTGGTGGGTCAAGCAAGTGCGCTCAATTGCCGATAGTTACCTCTATTGGCAGTTTAACTACCCCAAAAATGAAATCGATTATCGAGACTACCGCACCTTCTTGAGGGTAACGGGTGTCAAAAAGCGCGAAGACGACTACCTCCAAGAAACCGACACCATTTCCCGCTTAGTTTATGGTTTTGCCTCAGCCTACCTGATGACCGGCGAAGACCGCTTCCTGGAGGGCGCTGAAAAAGGTACCGAGTACCTACGCGATCGCATGCGGTTTTATGACACCGAGGAAGACCTGATTTACTGGTATCACGGCATTAAGGTAACAGGCAATCGGGAGCAAAAACTGCTCACCTCCGAGTTTGGCGATGACTACGACTGTATCCCGGCCTACGAACAAATCTATGCCCTAGCTGGCCCCATCCAAACTTACCGGATTACTGGCGATCCGCGCATCCTGAAAGATGCCGAGATGACCGTTGATTTGTTCGACAAATTCTTTTTGGATAAAGAAGGCGGTGGCTATTTCTCCCACATCGACCCCATCACCCTCGACCCGCGTGCTGAGTCCCTAGGTCGCAACCGCGCCCGCAAAAACTGGAACTCAGTCGGCGACCACGCCCCAGCCTACCTGATCAACCTCTGGCTGGCAACCGGCGAACAGAAATACGCCGACTTCCTAGAGTACACCTTCGACACCATTGAAAAATACTTCCCGGACTACGACAACAGCCCCTTCGTCCAGGAAAAGTTCTTTGAGGATTGGAGCAAAGACCAATCCTGGGGCTGGCAGCAAAACCGCGCCGTTGTCGGGCATAACCTGAAAATTGCCTGGAACTTAATGCGGATGCAGAGCCTCAAACCCAAAGATAACTACGTTGCTCTGGCTGAAAAAATTGCCTCCCTCATGCCAGCCGTGGGCAGCGATCAGCAGCGCGGCGGCTGGTACGACGTTGTGGAGCGCGTAAAGGAGGAAGGCGAAGAGCAATACCGCTTTGTCTGGCATGACCGCAAAGCTTGGTGGCAGCAGGAACAGGCAATCTTAGCCTACCTAATCCTGCACGGCATCATTAAGGAGCCTGAATATTTGCGTCATGCCCGTGAGGCAGCAGCCTTTTACAATGCTCACTTCCTCGACCATGACGACGGTGGCGTCTACTTCAACGTCTTGGCAAACGGACTGCCCTTCCTGGTGGGGACCGAGCGCTTCAAAGGCTCTCACTCGATGAGCGGTTATCACTCAATGGAACTGTGCTATCTAAGTGCAGTTTACACCAATCTGTTGATTACCAAGCAACCTATGGATTTTTACTTCAAGCCACAGCCAGGAGCATTTAAGGACAATATCCTGCGGGTATCACCGGATATCTTGCCTCCAGGCAGTATCAAGATTGGTGCAGTTGAAATCAACGGGGAAGCGTACACCAACTTCGATGCCGATGCCTTAACAGTGAAATTGCCGGATACGAAAGAACAAGTGAAAGTCAAGGTGCAGATAGTTCCGCAATAGAGGACTGAGGAATGGGGAAAAAGGAAACTCATCCTCATCCCCAATCTCTCCTGTCTTGAAAATAGATTTTCATCGAACGTTTGTGTGTGTAGCAGATGGGGGTCTAATCCCCAATTCCCAATCATGGACATCAATATCAGGACAGTTGAACAAGTAACAGTAGCGGATCTAGCTGGTGACGTGGACGCATCTACGGCACCGGCAGTTCAAGAAAAAGTTTTACCGCTAGC
>DATNQP010000575.1:0-12656 GCA_036703965.1 Leptolyngbyaceae cyanobacterium | reverse complement strand
CCAAGAGAATACTCAGGCGATATCCGGGGGTAGGTTGCTAGGATATGACCTAGGTGCTGGGCGAATTTGTTGCAGATGCGTTTGAATTAAGTGTTGTAGGTCATCTCTACTCACCTCTATACCAGTTGCTAGATTACCGGGTGTATCAAAGAAAACTAGGCTATTGACGGTGTCAATTGCCAACATCTGGAACAAAATGTGAGTGACTGGTAGTGCGGCAGCCATGATTTGAGGGTCTGATACCGACTGGAAATCAGCAGCGTCTTTAAGAGTAGGAAAAGCATAAATGACATTTTTCTCCAGCTCAGGTTGAGCGCGATTACTCAATGTCGTCAACACCCATCCTTGGTCAAGGGTTTGGAGAATGTAATAGTCCGCATGTCGTAGCTGATTGGCAAGAAGGGTGAGCACTGGTGCGATCGCCTCAATAGCTTTGGGCGTCGTCCCGTCTTGGGGGGCATTATCAATCAGGACTTGAATTTGTTGTTCTAAATCCATAAAGGCTAAATTGAAGAGCGATTGTGCTGCTATGTAAGAGTCTAAACCCAGATCCAATCGGTCGAGAGTTCTTGTGTGTTAGGGTTCTTGTTAAATAATGAAAATCATGAGGGAAGTCTGCCACGGCGTGGAGGCAATTTTTCAACTGCTGTTTAACGAATTTCGGCGGTCTACTCGTGCGAGCGAGCAGAACTGTCGCGATGTTGCAGCACGTTTAGCGAATGAAGTTACGCGAATTTGCAATGAAAGCAGTCGGATTCAAACTTCTGGAGATATCGAGAGTTGGGCAAAGTCACTGGCAACCCATCGGCTCAAACAAGTCTTAAGCTACTACGACCTGGGATCGCGCCGGGGACGGGTAGAGCTACAGAGTACCCTGAGTGCGATCGTCTACCGCTACATTACGCCCCCTCAAACACCATCCAGCTATCAGGCACGGCTAACCCTGATTGAAGATTTCTTACAGGGATTCTACGTTGAAGCATTGAATGCCTTTCGGCGAGAAAACTCAATTGAGGCTGGTTATCGCCCTCGCGCTCTCCTGGAATTGGCAGAATACATGGCCTTTACCGAGCGTTATGGCAAGCGACGCATTCCCCTACCCGGTCGCCGCTCTCAACAATTAATTATCCTGCGAGCGCAGACCTTTTCCCAACAGCAGCCCCCAGAGACTTCAGTCGATATGGATACTGCCGCTGAAGGATCAGCACCGGAATCAGACTCGAACTGGAATGATGCGGCTATCCAGCAGGTACGGGAGATGATGGTTGCCTCTGAACCTGAACCTCTAGAAGCCAACCTCCGGGATACCGTAATTGAAGAATTATTCGCCTATCTGGAAGAACGCCAGCAAAGCGAGTGTGCAGACTACTTTACGCTACGCCTGAAAGACCTGCCTGCCAGCGAAATTGAGGAAATTTTGCATCTAACTCCCAGACAGCGGGATTATTTGCAGCAACGCTTTAAATATCATCTGATTCGGTTTGCCCTTTCTCACCGCTGGGAACTTGTTCATCAGTGGCTAGAAGCCGATTTAGAGCGGAATCTCGGTCTGACGCCTCAAGAGTGGCAACTATTTCAGACAAGAATTACCTCCCAACACAAAGATTTACTCGAACTCAAGCAACAAGGTAGCTCTATTGGGGAAATTGCCCACGTATTAGGTTGTACGGTTACACAGGTCGAAAAACGATGGTTTAAACTACTTGAACTTGCTTGGGATATTCGCAATAGTTCAGTATCCGGATCAGGTGCATCTCAAGATGAATAGTGACATAGATAATAACTCGGACACCTTATATAGCCGCTTAATCGCTTGGCTACTACAAGAGTCCGTTCCCGCTGCTTCATCACCAGCAGACGGGCAGGCACAAAGCACTGTCCCTACCGGCGAACCAACAGCAGCGGATTTTGAATTGGAGCAGTTTGACCCACTTGATTTAGAAGAATTGAACATTGCACCCTCTAACCCTAGCGAAGCGGCTTTTGACCGCACATGGGCAGGTTCAGGAGATAGTCCAGTTCATGAGGAAATTGACCTAGGCGGAGAAATCCGCCCCTACAACATGGGAGAAATGCCAATCGTGGAAAACCGTTTTCAGGCGATATTAAAGCGCCGACTGAAAGTTGAGATTGAACGTCATCCCCCTCTTTTTCCCTGGGAGACGGATATTTCTGACTATGAAACCGATCCTTCTGACGCCGTAGCAGACAGTTGGGTTCCTCCCGTCCGCCTATGGATGCCACAACTCTCTAACCTCTCTCTGCCGGTTCGTATTCCAGAAACCGTTTTAGCACAACTGCTAGACGCCTGCTCTGAAGCCGCCTATTCTCGACGTCAAATCGGTGCAAAATTGGTCAACGTTGTGGAAAGCTTATTTCCCGACCAATTCCAGTCACTCAACCAACTGGCAGGGATGGTGCTGTTATATCCAAGCCGTTCCCCTGAAAAACCACAATTCTTGCCCAGTAGTTACGAAACCGCCGCCACTGAGCAAAAGATGACACTGGCTTTGTTGGCAGCAAAAGAAATTATTAGTGCGCTGACTGTACCGATTTCACCCACCCATAGCCCAGTGGAACGGCAGTGGCAGACTACTGCGGGTGTCGTAACCGTGCAGGCAGACTATCAGATGCAAGCAGGAGTTCCTAAACTCCGTATCATTGGTCGTTTACCTCGCGGTGGCAGTTTAACACTGCGGACGGCTCAGGCATCAGCAACATCACAGCGTACCTATCCAGGTTCCTTGACTGTTGAATTATTTGATTTGCAACCTAACCAGACTTATCCTTTAGAAATCCGATTCCATGACTCAGAACAGACACCCTTAATTTTCGCGATCTGCCCGACAATGTAGTTAGTTGTTTGTTATTTGTTGTCAATTGTTTGTTATTTGTTGTCAGGAGTCTTCCAGCCAATAAGCAACCAGCAATTACAATAACCAATAACGAAGAACCAACAACCAATGACCCATGACTAATGGTATTCGGCAACTACGGCGTCTACCCGTTTTCAGTCAATTTAGGCAGCGCCTTGAAGCGATGCCGCCTCCTCACACAGAAAACTCCATTTGGCTGCGGGTGCTGGTGCAAGGTCTGGTGATTGTCGGGATTATCGCCACAGATATTGCTGCCGAGACCCAGATGAGCTTCTGGGCAGTCCCACTGAGTATTGTTGGGGCAACCTGGAGTTGGTACCACCGCCGCGATCGCAATGTCGCCGTCAAGTTCATGCTGGCGATAGGGATGTTGCTGGCAATGGGGGCGTTTTTTGGTAATTTGTTTGCTCAGCTCAACGATACACGTTTGGTGCTCGCTGAGTTATTAATTCAGCTGCAAGTTCTTCACAGCTTTGACCTGCCCCGTCGTAAAGATTTGGGGTATTCGATGGTGATTGGGCTGATTCTGTTGGGTGTTGCTGGTACCCTGAGTCAGACATTAGCCTTTGCTCCACTGTTACTAGTATTCCTCGCGATCGCTCTTCCGGTTCTCATCCTCGACTACCAGTCGCGCTTGGGTATATCCAGGACACAGAAACGTCAAAATTCCTCCCGCCTTCCCTCTGGCTCCTCACCCCTTTCTCTAGGCCGTCTAAGTTTATTTCTCCTCGTAGTTATAGGGCTGGGGCTGACGATTTTTGCCTTGATGCCTCGCTTCCCAGGCTATCAGCTACAGACATTTCCCGTCAGTGGACCGGCTAATTTCTCCGATCAGAATTTTGAGGGTAATAGTCGTGGCATTATGAACCCTGGGTATGTTCGTCAGGGTAGGCAGGGCAATGGTACTGGCGGTGGACAAGCTAGCACCACGGGTCCTGGTCAGATGGATGACACCTTTTACTATGGGTTTGGCGACAAAATTAACCAAAACCTCCGGGGAGAACTCAAGCCCAAGGTTGTGATGCGCGTGCGCTCCCAAGCACCAGGATTTTGGCGGGTGATGGCATTTGACCGCTACACCGGTCAGGGATGGGAAATTTCACGCCCCGATAGGGTGCTGAAGGTGAATCGACCAGAATGGTCTTATCGGTTTTTTCTCTCTACACCCTTTGGGGTTAACATTGATAACGCTAAAACCAAAGAAGTCATTCAAAGTTATACAGCGGTCTCAGAACTGCCAAATCTCATTCCAGCTTTGACCTATGCCAAGCAACTCTACTTCCCGACACGGGAAGTAGGGGTGGATACGGAAGGTGCCTTGCGATCGCCTTTAGGTTTAGTTGAGGGACTCACGTACACGGTTATTTCGGATGTACCTTACCGCGATCGCTCTCTGCTACAACAGGCCACCGATGACTATCCCAAAACTGTTACAAAGTACTATCTAGACGTTCCCCCCCAAATTGCTGATAAGGTACGCCAACAGACTGAAGAACTCTTAGCCACCTCACCCAAGCCAATTACGTCCTCCTATGAGAAAGCGTTGTATTTAGCTCAGGCTGTTAAACAGCGCTACTCATTCCCACAAGACCCCTTTAGTCTGGAGTTTTTAGGTGAAAAGGAAGACTTGGTGGAAGCCTTTCTCTTCAAGAACAAAGGGGGTTACCCAGACCACTTTTCCACCGCCCTGACCATCATGTTGCGTTCCATTGGCATTCCAGCGCGGCTTGTGGTGGGCTTTGGCACGGGTGAGTTCAATCCTTTTACGGGTTTGTATATTGTCAAAAACACTGATGCCTATGCGATGACGGAAGTGTTTTTCCCTAAATACGGTTGGTTTACCTTTGACCCGATTCCTGGTCACGAACTAATTCCCCAGAGCATCGAGGAGTCACAAACCTTTAGTGTCTTGCGCCAGTTTTGGCAGTGGGTAGCGGGTTGGTTACCCTCACCCGTTACTAGTCTGGTCGGCAGGATATGGAATCTGATTATTGGTTTGCTGTCCGGAGTAGTTTCTTATTTTTGGGCGATTTTTTCCAATGGCTGGGTAGGCTTATTCACAGGTTTGATTTTAGCGATCGCTCTCGGCTTTTTGGGTTGGTTAGGTTGGAACCAATGGCGAACTTGGCGTTATCGCCAATGGCTGTCTGGTTTGCCCCCGATGGAAGGTCTTTATCAGCAAATGCTCAAGATTTTAGGTGCCAAAGGCTACACTAAGCACCCAGCACAAACTCCCTTGGAGTATGCAAGAGCTTCCCATCAACACCAGCCCCCAGCAACAGCTGAGGTGATTGATGAAATTTCCCAGGCTTATGTTCGCTGGCGTTATGGTAGTCACACACCCAATATTAAGCAACTACGACAGCGATTGCGTGACTTGATTAAGAGTACTCAGCAGCTGAAGGCAAAAAGCTAGAACATCGGTTTTCTAGAAGCCTATCCGAATGAAAAGATGGGGAGCAAGGGAGCAGGGGTGCAGATCCACCCACAAGGCTTCGCCGTGAGCCTCAGCCGAACGGAGTGGGGTTTCAACAAAGGGGAAACGGAGCAGAAGGGTTTGAGCCATTCGTGGGCGAGGCTTTTACCGCCGAACCGCAGGAGGAACTCTCTTCCCCCTTGCCCCCTGCACCCTTCCCCCTGCCTCTTGTAAACGAATCGTCATTAACTTGCCAATACCGACACGCCCACCCTCAGCTGTATTCAATGAACGTGAAAAACCTCAGTGACTACCCCTATTCTTCGGCGCGACGAGTGGTTATGGGCAAGCGATGTGCCGTAGCAACAAGCCAACCTCTGGCTACTGTGGCGGGTATGGAGATGTTTTGGGCTGGAGGAAATGCTGTGGATGCTGCCTTGGCAATGGCGATCGCTCTTACTGTAGTCGAACCTACTTCTAACGGGATTGGTTCAGACGCCTTCGCTTTGGTTTGGGACGGGAAACTACATGGTCTCAATGCTTCCGGCAGAAGTCCCCAAAAACTCACGCTTGAGCACTTTGCAGGGATGGATAAAGTTCCCTCCTTTGGTTGGCTCCCTGTAACGGTGCCAGGAGCCGTATCAGCTTGGCGAAGCTTATCAGAACGTTGGGGAAAGCTACCGTTTGAGCAGCTGTTTGAACCAGCAATTCGGTATGCAGAGGAAGGGTTTCCGGTATCGCCTGTGACGGCGCAGGCGTGGAAGCGTGCCGCCGCCGTCTATTTACCGCTTATAGGGGCTGAGTTTGAACCGTTTAAACAAGTCTTTTTTCCTGGCAACCGCGCACCCGCAACCGGGGAGATATGGGGAAGTGCGCTTCATGCCAAAACCTTAAAAGCGATCGCACAAAGCAGCGGCAACAGTTTTTACCACGGTGAAATTGCCCAACAGATTGCTGACTTTGCGGCTGATACGGGTGGCTTTCTGACAACTACTGACCTTGCAGCACACCAAGCTGACTGGGTCGAACCCATCTCAACAGAGTATCGCGACCTTACGGTTTGGGAAATTCCCCCAAACACACAAGGAATTGCGGCTTTGATGGCATTAAATATCTTAGAAGGGTTTGATATCGCAAAATATCCTCGTGAGTCAGTTGAAAGCTACCATCTGCAAATCGAAGCAATGAAGCTGGCGTTTGCCGACATCCACCGTCATGTCACTGACCCGCAATTTATGGAAGTGGCAGTTGAACACCTCTTAGATAAAGATTATGCTGCCGAGCGCCGACAACTGATTGGAGAACAGGCAATCTCTCTCGCTCAACCCGGCTTACCGAAAGGCGGAACTGTCTATCTAGCTGCGGCTGATGGGGAACTGATGGTTTCCTTTATCCAATCCAATTATCAAGGCTTTGGCAGTGGAATTCTGATTCCCGGTACAGGGATAGCCCTTCAAAACCGGGGTGTCGGTTTCACCTTACAAGCTGGTCATCCCAATCAAGTGGCACCGGGAAAACGTTCATTCCACACCATTATCCCCGGTTTTCTCACACAAGGCGGTCAACCCCTAGGACCCTTTGGGGTTATGGGAGGACCAATGCAGCCTCAGGGACATCTGCAAGTAGTGGTTAATCTGGCAGACTACGGGATGAATCCTCAATCCGCTCTTGATGCCCCTAGATGGCAATTTCTTTCTGGGAAGACGGTACTTTTAGAGCAAACTGTACCCCGTGACGTAGCCCTGGCGCTGGCTGAGCGGGGTCATGACATCCAGTTAAGCGCTGATGGGGGGGAGTTTGGGAAGGGTCAGATCATTTTGCGCGGCGAAGGCGTTCTTGTGGCGGCTTCTGAACCCCGTGGAGATGGGTTAGCGCTGGCCCAGTAAGGGGACATAGGGGACATCCAAAAAATTAATTATCCCAGAGGGAGATGGAGCGGTGGTAATGAAAGACCTTACCTCATCTTTTTCCTGATCGGACATTTTTTGGAAGTCCCTAAGGAGGGTTCAAAAACATACTCCTTTATTTGTTCCCAATTTTTTCACTATCAATCTCTAAGGTATGTCTGGACATGTCCTAACAAAGTGGAGCTAAATAAACTTGGGTAAAAACGGGGCTTTAGCCCTAGCAGAGCGACGCTGTTTAGGCACAAGCGATCGCGTAGTGGTGTGAGCTTATAATTGTCGGCGTAAGCTTAGTTCCTGGCGTCTAATTTGTCGATACAATTTCTATTAGTGGTGGACGAGGGTCCATGACGACTGCTTAGAACTTGCGAGACTTTCAGCCTCGCTTCCATGTTTCATGGGAGCGTAATTAATAGTTGGAATTTTATTTTTTTTCAGGAGGGTGCAGATAAATAAATTGACTTTTTGAAGCAAAGGTAAAGTTTCATCGTCAATGATGTTGAACTTACTAACTCTCTTTTGGCATATTAAGGGGGAATTATTCAAGATATTTTTGTCAATTTCATTTAATCTTCATAGTCTACGTAATAACACTTAGAGTTTTTTACAGATAAGTAAAGTTGTTTATCAAATTACGTATTTTCACGGATTTTTTGATTAAGTTGTACTGGAAGCAGTAATAGCATCCTCGATTTACTGGCTTGTAGTTTTCTGTTTGGTGTGATGGCTTTTTTTAAAAAGCCACTTAAAAAAAATAAAACTAAAGAAATACTCGTCCTATGGCTTTTCCAGGTTCGAGCTTACCCCCAAGTGGTAAAGCACAGTCTTCTGTGTTGGCTTTACATAGCCAATTTAGAAATTTAGTGACGGCTGGATTTCAGCGGATAGTCAGTCACTTAAGTATTAGACAAAAAATTGGCTACGGGTACGCTTTTGTAATTGGAGTAGCGGTTTTAGGAATAGGTACAGGGCTGACCATCGGGGAATACTACCGATACCAGGCAGGTCAGAAACTAGCTCAATTCCAGACAGCAGAATATATCTTAAGTCGTTTGCAGATTGCGGTTCTAGAGACAAAAAACCATCAGCAAGAGTTGACTTCTCAACTAGGGAACCCCGAAAAATTTGATGACAAACCGTTTGAATATAAATATCTACATCTTTTAAAAAAAATCGACAAAATTAAAGATTCCTTCTCTAACATAAAATCTTCTAAATCTAAGCTTTTCCAAGATTCAACGGCAGAAACAGTAGAGTTAGAAAAATGGTTGCGGACTTATGGGGGGACGCCACAAGCCTATAGACAACAACTAGAAGCAATCTTAAAGCAACTCGCTAGAGCGAATGTGAAACGTCAGGCTATTCCAGCAGTGGAAGCGTCGCTTCGGGATTTTAATAACACTGAAGTGGCGATTCAGTTTGAGGGTTTCGCGCAGGACTTAACAAATCTGATTGAGGTTGTTAGTCAGGAAGAGAAAGAGGCAGCGATCGCTTTAGAAAATATCGATAAACTGCGAATCAAGATTATTAGCTCCAGTATGTTGCTGTCAATCGCGATCGCCTGTGTCATCGCCACTTATACAAGTCGGGCAATCGCCAGTCCTGTCAAAAGGGCAACCAAAGATGCTCAGCAGATTAGTGAGAACACCAATTGTGACCTGCTCGTCCTTGAAATGAGTGATGTCTACGAGGAGCTTCGCTTACGCAAGCAAGCAGAGGCAGAACTCCTTGAGAGTCAGAGGCAGTTGCGGTTAGCCCTCAATGCCTCTGGGATGGGGGTTTGGAACTGGGAGATTGAAACGACCAAAATAACCTGTTGTGAGCGGATGGAAGTCCTCTTGGGTTTTGCTCCCGGTTCTTTTAACAGAAGCTATGAAAGTTTTCTCAACCACGTTCATCCTGACGATCGAGATGATGTGAAAAAGGCGATCGCGATCACCCTCGAACAGGGAGCTGACTATGAGAGTGACTATCGCATCATCTGGCCTGATGGCACCGTCCGTTGGCTGCGAACCCAAGGTGATGTCTTGCGGGATGAGGCGGGCAAAATTGTAGGAATGGCGGGTACTGCAATCGATATGACTGAAAGCAAGCGCATTGAGGAAGAACTACGTCAATCGGAAGCCAGATTTCGAGAACTAGCGCGTCGGGAAGCACTCCTCAACCAACTTGCCAGCCAGATTCGTCGCTCCCTTGACCTGAATACCATCTTGGAAACGGCAGTCCAGGAAATCCGCAACCTGTTGCAAATCGATCGCTGCATGTTCCTTTGGTACCGACCTGAGGCGGCTACACCGCTTTGGGAGGTTGTTCAAGAGTCCAAGACTTCCGCCTTCCGCAGCATAATCGGTCATCGTATGCATGATACACAACTGGGCCCCCTGACAGCCAGGGTACTGGATAAGCAAATCACTCGTGTGGATAATGCCAGAGCTTTGACGGATCGAGTCGAGCAAAGGTTCTTTTTCAGTTTGGGTTACACGGCTCTGTTGGCACTGCCAATCCATACGACATCTGGCGAAATTGGTGTGGTTACTTGTGGTCACTCTAGTGGTCCTCGACCCTGGCGTGACAGTGAAGTAGAACTGCTACAAGCCGTTGCCGATCAACTTGCGATCGCCATTGACCAAGCGGAACTTTACAAACGAAGTCACATCGCTGCTCAGGCTGCCCAAGAGCAAGCGACCAAACTTGAACAAGCTTTACGTGAACTCCAACAGGCCCAAGCCCAACTTGTTCAAAGCGAAAAAATGTCCTCTCTTGGGCAACTAGTTGCCGGTATCACCCACGAAATTAACAACCCGATTAACTTCATCTACGGCAATCTCACCCACTTTAATCAATATGCCGAAGACTTGCTCAATCTCGTTCAACTCTACCAGGCATACTATCCCTATCCAGTCGAGGCAATTGAAGCTTCAGCGGCAGAAATTGACCTTGATTTCATCAAACAAGACCTGCCGAAAGTTCTCTGTTCGATGAAAAGTGGAGTTGACCGCATCAGCCAGATTATCCTGAGTTTGCGAAACTTCTCACGGCTGGATGAAGCCGAAATGAAATGGGTGGACATTCACGAAGGTTTGGATAATACCCTACTGATTCTCTCGCACCGCCTAAAAGCTCCTCTCTATGGCAAAGAAGGGGAGTATCCAGCCATTCAAGTCATCAAAGACTACGGCAACCTCCCTAACGTGCAGTGCTATCCTGGACAACTCAATCAGGTATTTATGAATATCCTGACTAATGCGATTGAGTCGATAGATGAGTACTATAAAAAGCAGTGTTTAGAAGACAGTAGAACCCCTCGCGGTACTATTTTGATTTGTACAGAAGTTTTAAAGAGCAATCAACTAGTCATTCTGATTTCTGATAATGGACCCGGTATGAACCCGGAGGTGAACCGAAGATTATTTGATCCATTCTTTACAACTAAGCCAGTCGGTTCAGGTACAGGGTTAGGACTATCTATTAGTTATCAAATTGTGGTAGAAAAACACGGCGGTCAATTGCAGTGTATTTCAGCAGCAGACCAGGGTGCAGCCTTCTTAATTCAGATTCCAATTGAGCAGCAAACGAGTAGTGGCTGAGCCTTGGAGGAATGCAAGAAAAGTCCGCTTCCCCCCAACTTTGGGGGGTTAGAGGGACGATTGTGTAAGTCCTGTTAGTGTTAAAATCAACCCATCTATAGATGGCTAGATTGGGTTGAATATGGTAGGCTCACCTACTCGCTTCTCTGATATTCAGAATCACTGGGCACGCTCATTCATCGAAGGTTTAGCGACCAAGGGCATTATTAGCGGGTTCCCTGATGGCACGTATCGACCCAATCAGGTCATGAGTCGAGCTGAGTTTGCTGCCATATTACAGAAAGCATTTCAGAAACCTGGGAAACGGTCTTATATTCCCTTTACTGATGTACCTGCTAAACATTGGGCAGCGGCGGCAATCCGAAAAGCTTACGAAACTGGGTTTATGTCCGGGTATCCCGGTAATCGCTTTCGCCCGGAAGCCAGTATTGCCCGCATGGAAGTGCTAATTTCTCTAATCACTGGCTTAGAAATTACGTCCAACGCAACATCCGATACGAAAGCTGCATTTCCAGAACTCTATCAAGATGCCGCTCAAATTCCTGCCTATGCAACAGACAAGATAGCCGCAGCTACTGATGCAGCAATGGTAGTGAATTACCCGAATTTGAAGCTACTCAAACCGCTGGAAGTGTCGAATCGGGCTGATGTAGCGGCTTTTATCTATCAAGCTCTCGTGCATTTGGGAACGGTGCCTGCAATTTCGTCTGAATACATAGTTATTCGCCAAAAAACCGTCGCCGTTAGCCATAAACGGGAATTTCGGGCTGTTTGGGTAGTAACAGGCTGGAATATTGATTGGCCATCCAAGCGGGGACTGCCAGTAGAACAACAGCAAAGCGAACTCATCCAGATTCTTGACCGGATACAAGCATTAAACTTCAATGCTTTGGTCTTGCAGATCCGACCGGGAGGAGATGCTATATATGCTTCTCAATTAGAGCCTTGGAGCGAATGGTTAACGGGTACTCAAGGAAAGGCACCCGAACCCTTGTATGACCCACTAGAATTTGCGATCGCCCAAGCTCATCAGCGCAACATTGAACTTCATGCCTGGTTCAACCCCTACCGCGCCAGAATTTCAACAGAAACTTCCCCCAACGTCCGTCCTCATATTGCTGTCACCAGTCCGGAATCTGTCTACAAATACGGTAATGATCTGTGGATGGACCCAGGAGCTAAGGTTGTTCAGGACTGGACTTACAACGTCATTCTCGACGTGGTGCGTCGCTATGACGTGGATGGCATTCACCTAGATGATTATTTTTACCCCTATCCAGTCGCGGGTCAAATTTTTCCCGATGACAAAACCTATAGCGCCTATCAGGCAGGGGGAGGTAAACTCAGCCTTGGGGATTGGCGCAGGGATAATGTCAATCAAATGATGCAGCGCTTATCGACAGGAATTCGAGCGACAAAGCAGCACGTCAAGTTTGGCATCAGTCCCTTCGGCATTTACCGTCCCGGACAACCCCGTCAAGCTCAGGGAATGGATCAATACGAGTCGCTTTATGCTGACCCCAAAAAATGGCTGGAAGAGGGCTGGGTAGATTATATGGCTCCGCAACTTTACTGGCGCATTGACCCACCTGCTCAGAGTTATCCTGTCTTACTACAATGGTGGACTGAAAATAATCCCAAGCGCCGACACATTTACCCTGGTAATCGACTTAGTGTACTTGACGGCAGCAACTGGCCGATTTCTGAGTACGAAAGACAAGTTGAAATCACTCGCAACCTTGCCCCCCAACTATCTCTAGGGAATATCTTTTACAACATGAAGGTATTCAAGGAAAATCGCCTAGGTATTGTTGATACGTTCAAATCCTCGACTTACGCGGAACCGGCACTAGCTCCCAATATGCAGTGGATA